>DUGU01000089.1 GCA_013331215.1 Methanoregulaceae archaeon | reverse complement strand
CAGGCCGAGAAGGAGGTCTTCCGCGAGTGCGTCCGCCAGGTGATGCCCGGGATCGAGCTCGTCGAGACGAACGCGGTCGAGGGGACGGGCCTCCGCTACCTCTTCAAGGCGATCGAACGGTACGCCTCGGTTGGGGACCCGGCCGCGATCGTGCTCCGGGGCACGCCTCCGCTCGGCGTCTGCACGATCTGCGTCGGCAAGAAGGAGATCGGGTGGCAGCACCACTTCGGGACCGTCCGCCCGCTCGAGCAGGCCGACCACCTCTACAGGGGGGACTGATGGCCGAGGCCTGGGCGCCGCCCGGAAAGGACTGCGGGGCCTGCGGAGTCCGGTCCTGCGACGACTTCATCGCCCGTGTCGAGAATGGGGAGAGGACGCCCGCCGACTGCTGCTTCTTCCAGCCGGGGAACGCGAAGGCCGCCCCCCCCCCGACTGACCTACACCGGCGTGGACGTCGCCGGCAAGGAGTACGACTTCGTCCTCTTCCCCCTGCCGAACGAGCCGTCCGCCCGGAAGTTCGTGGTCCCGTTCCGGGCTGATATCGTCGAACGGTGGGGGATCAGGCCCGGCGACATCGTGACCGGCCGGCCGGCCGGTCCGGGTTGCCCGGTCTACCACGCCCTCCGCGTGCTCGACGCGAACCCGATCACCGGGGTGCTCGCCTGCCATACGGTCGGGCCCGCGTACTCCCGGGACCGGGAGGTTCACGACGTCCAGGCCTATCACGTTCACGCCTTCGAGGGCGTGGCGCAGACGATCCGCGTCCCGCCCACGCTCGGACTTCGCCAGCGGTTCCTGCCAGGGCTCTGCATGCTCGACCTCGGCCACACCGCGCTCGTGAACATGGTCCTCCACAAGGAGTACGGTACGCATATTCGCCTTGAAGATATCCGGATATTATGACGCAGACAGCCCGCGAGCTCGACGACGGGTTCGCGGCCGCCAAGACCCCTGCCCTCGATAAGATCGATATGGTCACGACCGGGACCTTCGGGAGTATGTCGGGCACCCCGGCCGTGTTCTTCATGCCCGTCGCCTCGACGTGCGCCTTCGAGCGGGGAGACCGGGCCCGGCCGAACGGCGTGCAGGCCAGCCCCTGCCCCCCCGGGACGATCCGCCGATGCCTGACCGACCGGGGGTTCTGCATCGACTCCCGGACCTGCGTCCGGGTCAGCCCTGACGGGGCGTTCGTCGGGGACCTCGGCGCGGTCACCCCGGACGACCTGACGATCCCGATCCCGCTCCACCAGTCGGAACCCGCCCTCGAAGAGGCGCTCTGCGCCCGTCTCAGGGACCGGGTCCATCCGGGGGGACTACTCCCCGGGCGCACGGATCGCCACGCTCCGACGACGGACAACTACGTGCTCCGCTGCCCCGTCTGCGGCGAGGTTCACGAGGACCGGTATACGCTCGGCTGCCCTGCCGGTCATCGCGGCCTGCTCCGCACCGAGTACCCGACCCGTCGCCTCTCACCGGGCCCCGCACCGGGAATCTTCCGGTTCCTCCAATGGCTCCCGGTACAGAGACCGCTCCCGACATATGGCGGCCCGGTCTCCTACCGGGCGACCACGCTCGGACGCGCGCTCGACCTCGATGATCTGACGATCGTCTTCACCGGGTTCTGGCCCGAACGCGAGGCGGGGGCCCGGACCTGTTCGTTCAAGGAGCTGGAGGCTTGGCCGACGGCTGCGCGGTTCTTCGAGCGGGNNGGGCGGCCCCCGCCGGGGGCCGGGCGATCCTGGTCGCTTCGGCCGGAAACACGGCCCGGGCCTTTGCCGAGGTCTCGGCGAGGACCGGGCTCCCGGTCGTGATCGTGGTGCCGGTCCGGGCGCTGCCCCGGCTCTGGACCACCGCGGAGGCCCGGGACGTCCTGACCGTCGCGGTCGACGGCGACTACGCCGACGCGATTGCGGCGGCGTCCTCGCTCTCCGGTATACCCGGCCTCGTCCCCGAGGGCGGGGCCGCGAATGTCGCCCGGCGGGACGGTATGGGCACGGCGTTCTTGTGCGGAACCCTCGTCCGCGGCCGGATCCCCGACGTCTACGTCCAGGCGGTCGGGTCGGGTACGGGGGCGATCGCCGCGTGGGAGGCCTCGATCCGCCTTATCGGGGACGGCCGGTTCGGTCATCGCCTGCCCCGTCTCCTCCTCGCCCAGAACCTGCCTTTTGTTCCCCTGGCGGCGGCGTGGCAGGCGGGCTGGCGGGAGATCGACCCCGCACGGGACATGCCCGACGCAGAGGCGGCGATCCGGAGCATCTCGGCGGAGGTCCTGGCCAATCGTGAGCCGCCGTACGCTCTTCCGGGGGGGCTCTACGACGCGCTTACCGCCTGCGGAGGCGGGGTGGCGGCGATCACCAACAGGGAGGCTGAAGAGGCGGGCCGGCTGTTCCTCGAGATCGAGGGAATCGACCTCGACCCGGCCGCCGCTGTCGGCCTAGCCGCACTCGTCCGCGCCGCCCGGAGAGGCCGGGTGAACCGATCGGTCCCGGTGCTCTTCAACGCGACAGGCGGGGGCTACACCCGGGTCGGAGAGACCCTCACCCTCTTCCCGATCGGGGTCGACCTCACGGTGAAACCCGGCCGCCTTCCCGACGGGGTCATCGCCGAGGTCGCCGCGTGGGTGAACAGCCATGCATGAGACCGCTCTGATCCGGATTCTGAAGGATGCCGGGATCGACCTCCTTGCGACGCTCCCCTGCGACCGCACGAAGGCACTCTCTGCACTCCTCCCCCGCCATTTCGACGAGGTCAGACTCCTCCGCGAGGAGGACGGCGTGGGGGTTGCGGCCGGCGCGTTCCTCGGCGGCCGGCGGCAGGCGATCGCGATCCAGTCCTCGGGCCTCGGGAACATGATGAACGCCCTCCTCTCGCTCTCGCGGACGTATGGCCTGCCGCTCCCGATCATCACCTCGTGGCGTGGGGTCTACCGCGAGGCGATCCCGGCTCAGGTCCCTTTCAACCGGGCGATCCCGGCCATGCTGGACGCTTTCGGGATCCCGTACGAGCGGGTCCTGGAACCCGTGGATCTTCCGCGCGTCGCCCGGGTTGTCGAGACCGCTTACGCGGAGGAGACTCCCGCGGTCGCCCTGGTATCGCCCCGGGTCTGGGAAGGGGGCGACAAGATGTTTCCGGCGACGGCCGAACCCGTCCGCGCCGATCCGATTTCATCCCCGGCGAGTCCGCCGCGCCGTGCGCCGACCATGACCCGGTTCGAGGCGATCCGTGCAGTCTCGACCACGCTCGGCGACGCGCTCGCAGTCTCGAACATCGGGGTGCCGGGCAAGGAACTGTACGCCCTCTGCGATCGGCCCGGGAACTTCTACATGCTCGGGTCGTACACCCAGGCCACGCCGATCGGTCTCGGCCTCGCAATCGCGGCGAACCGCGACGTCGTCGTGATCGACGGGGATGGCAGCCTCCTCGGGACCGCCATCCTCCCCGTC
>DUGU01000047.1 GCA_013331215.1 Methanoregulaceae archaeon | reverse complement strand
CGGTTGATCTCCTCGGGCGGCAGGTCGTCGCCGCGGAGGTCCACCCCCTGGTCCGCTCCGTAGAGCGCACCCGTGGCCGGCTGCCAGTCGAAGCCCATCGTGTTTCGGAGCCCCCGGGCGAAGACTCGCCGGCTCCCATTCTCCAGCACGAGCATCGCGGCCCGCTCGGGGCTCGCCTCCTCGCACGCGTTGCAGGTCGAACCGAGCGTGAGATAGAGCCGGCCGTCGGGGTCGAGCCCGAGCCCCGGGGCCTGGTGGTTGCCGCCCGAGGGGAGGCCGTCCGCGATCGTCCGCGGCGTCCCGGGCGTGCCCCCGGCGTCGAGCGGGGCCGCGTAGACCGTGGTCGGCGTCGCGAAGTACAGGGTCCCGTTCCCGATCGCCAGGCCGTGGACTCCGGGATAACCCTCGAGGACGGGCGAGGCCTCGTCGGCCCGGCCGTCGCCGTCGGTGTCCCGGAGGCGGAGGACCGTTCCCGTGGACGGGACGGAGGCGTAGACCGTGCCGTCCGGGGCCGCGACCAGCACCCGCACGCCCCCCAGATCGCGGGCGAAGACGTTCGCCGAGAACCCGGGCGGCAGCGAGAGACGGGCGAGGAGGGAGTCGTCGAAGGCCACCCGTTCGGGCGAGAAGATGCTGACCGACGGCAGGTTCCCGACTCCGGCCGGGACGGAGCATCCGGCCGCGAGGACGGCCGCGAGCGCGATCACGATCACGGGGATAACGGGCCGGGACACCATGTCCCCACGGGGGCGGCGGGAGAAGAAAAGGTTTCCCGGCCCCCCCTCAGGGACGGGAGAGGGCGCGGACGGAGGATGAGCCGCCCCGTCGTCCACAGCTCCGGATGCTCTTCTTCGCCCGCCCGCGGGGGTGTTGCCGGATTTGGGATACGTGCATGAAGAGGAGATTTGGGCTGGCAATCCTCTGAGCCCTGATAATTACGGATCGTCTTTCCGAAATGAAGGCCCTTCCCCTCGGGCAACTCCCTGCGCCCGGCGCTCTACCGGCAGAACGAGGGGGTCCTCCCGGCTTTTTTTACGTAATATTTCGCGCATTCGCTACCTGCCGGAAGCCGCCCGGTATGACGTTGAAAACCCAACGTTTATCATGTCCCGGGGTTCTCGCTCTGTAAATGGCGATCCCGGCATTCCTCGACATCATCGATATTTTAGCGGGCTTTTTCGGAGTCGCCGGGGCGGCCCTCATCGTGTACGGCGGCGTACGGGCCGCCATCAAAGTACTTCTCCTGGAATTCGGAAAACGGGCCTACGGATACACCCGGATCAGGAATGAATTCACGAGCAAAATCGTTTTCGGGCTCGAATTTCTCATCGCCGCCGATATCCTGAGGACGCTCATCGCCCCGACCCAGCAGGAGATCATCAACCTCGGCGCCGTGGTGGTCATCAGGACGATCCTCGGGTATTTCCTCCAGCGCGAGGCCAGGGATTTCAGTCTCGAGTGATACCTGGTTGCGTACCCCACGGCATTCCCGGAGGGTGTATTATATTCTTTCGCTCGAGATTAAACAAAGTATATATAATCGCTGTGTGAAGAGGGGACTCCATGGAAGAAAAATCTCTGTACGAACGTCTTGGCGGAGCCTTCGCCATCGCCGCCGTAGTGAACCGGTTCAGCGACGAGGTTGTGAAGAACCCGGTATCCGGCCAGACATCGAAAAACCCCGACCTGCAGGAGTGGCATACGAAGAAACTGGACCGGCTGCCGGGCCTCAAGTTCATGCGCACCCTCTGGGTCTGTTCGGCGTCGGGCGGGCCGATGCAGTACGCCGGCACAAAACCGGGAAGGGGTCAGATGAGCCTTGAGCAGGCCCACTTCGACCTGCACATCTCGCCGGAGGAGTTCGACGCCGTCGCAGACGAGCTCGCGAAGGCACTCGATTATTATCATGTTCCCGAGCGCGAGAAGGGAGAGGTCCTGGCCGCCTTCGCCGCGCATAAGAAAGAGGTGAATGAGGGGTATTTCGCCTCGAAGTCGCCAGAGCGCTGAAGTATCGGACCGGAATGTTCCCTCAGCAGACCCGCGTGCGATGTTGTCGAGGCGATGGTCTTTAAACCCTATCTGTGAATCGGCGGTAGATCCGAGCCTCAATCGATGCAAAATCACATAGCGTTACAATAGGCCTTCCGATTTTGCTAAACAGCACCATGAGGGAGGTAACGGGTTTGGACACAGACCGGCGGCGCTGCGTATCGTCCAGCCGCCGACGGCCTGCATGTCGACGCGTCGCCGGCACGGGTGCGGCGATATTGCCTGGCAAATCCTTATGCGCTCGCCTTCGAATTGCTCTGTACCATGGAGACGTCCGTCCCCCCGGAGACCGACGGAGTGGATGCTCCGGCGCTCCCCCTCGAGGCGCTGATCGACGAGATGGAACGGATCCCCGAGCCCTCCGTGTTCGTCCTCACCGGGGGGCTTATCGCGGCAGTCAACCCCGCCACGGCACGCCTCGCCGGCATCCGGGTGACCGGCATGACCATCGCCGAGGTCCTCGAGCGCTACGGTGCCTGCCGTGCCGACGGGAGTCGTATCATTCCCGCGGACCTCCCCTGTGCCCGGGCGCTCCGCGGCGAGATCGTGGACCAGGGGGAGCGGCTCGAGCTGGGCCTGCCGGACGGCTCCGTCTACCGGGCGCTGGTGACCTCGACCCCCGTCGTCGTCGAAGGGAAGGTGGTGGCCGCGCTCTCGGTCCTGCACGACTTCGACGCATACGTCTGGGGACTCGCCTCGTCATCGCCGCCGGATGCGGACGGGCCCGCAGAAGGACGGTGAGGTACCGTCCCGGGTCGGCCTCCGGGAGTCGCCTGCCGGTCCACCCGAGAGCGTGCGCGGCCGCTCGGAACACCGGCCAACGCTGAGAAAAAGGGAGTGCGGGAGTAACGCTCAGAGGTAGTTGAAGAGCAGG
>DUGU01000290.1 GCA_013331215.1 Methanoregulaceae archaeon | reverse complement strand
ACTCGAGCCGCTCGGTGACGCCGGGCAGCACCGGCCGCGACGGTTGGCGCGGCCCGGGCCGGCCCTACCAGCGACGATGACGGTACCGGCGAGGGTATCGCGTTCATACGCGATCGCGAAGGATGGAAAGGAACGACGGGAATGGAAGGGGGAGAAGTCGACGCGTGAGAGATGACCGGTGAACCGGTAATGGTCATGCCGGGAAGAAAGGATTGTCTGCTGGTCCGCGCCGGGTCGAGGTATGGGGGATCTCGGATTCATCCCCCGGTTCACGCGGCCGGCAAAGTGAAGAAGAAGGTCGAGCCCTCGCCCGGCGTCGACTCGACCCGGATCGTGCCGCCGTGCCGCTCGACTATCTTCTTGACCACGGCCAGGCCGATCCCCGTGCCCGAGAACTCGTCGTACGTATGGAGACGCTGGAACATCTGGAAGATCCGGTCGAAGTATTCCTCCTCGATCCCGATCCCGTTGTCCTGCACCGCGAGCTCCCACCCCCCACGCTCCCGTCGAGCCGAGATCCGGACCTCGAGCGGCACGTCGGGGCGGCGGTACTTGATCGCGTTGCCGATCAGGTTGACAAAGACCTGTTCGAGCTGGGCCGCGTCGGCCCGCACCACGGGCAGGTCGTCGATCTCGAGCGTCGCGCCTGCCTCCCGGAGGGGAGAGTCGAGGAGGCGGATCGCGCCGGCCACCACCGCTCCCGCGTCGGTCGGTTTCAGGGGCTTCGCGGTGGTCTCGATCCGCGAGACCCGGAGGAGGTCCATGATCAGCCGCTGCATCCGGTTCCCGCCCTCGACGATGAACCCGATGAACTCGTCGGCGTCCGCGTCGAGCTTCCCTTTGTACCGCCGTTCGAGGAGCTGCGAGAAGCTGACGATGCTGCGGAGCGGCTCCTGCAGGTCGTGGCTCGCCACGTACGCGAACCGCTGCAGCTCCTCGTTCGACCGCTGCAGGTCCGCAGCCGAGCGGGCCAGCGCGAGTTCGGCCGTCTTCCGTTCGGTGATGTCGATGGCCACCCCGAGCACCCGGCCGATCTCCCCCGAGGCATCGCGGTACCCGCGCCCGATCGAGCTGAGCCAGCGGACCTCGCCGGAGGGGCGGAGGATGCGGTACTCGAGGTCGAACGATTCGCTCCTTGCGAGGGCCGCTTCCCGCTCGGCCTCGACCCATCCAATATCATCCGGATGCACGTGCTCCCGCCACCCGTCGTACGTATCGATCAGATCCTCATCGAACCCGTAGAGCCGGAGGAGCTCGGGGGTATTGGTCAATCTCCCCGTCCGGACGTCCCGGTCCCAGACCGAGACGTGCGCGGTCTCCTGCGCCAGTCGCAGCCGCTCCTCGCTCTCGCGGAGCGCCTCCTCGGTCCGCTTCCGCTCGGTGATGTCGAGGAATGCCCCCAGGCAGCCCCGCACCGCTCCCGAGGCCTCCCGCAGGGGCGAGGCCGATCCGAGCATGAAGATCCGCCGGCCGCTCGGCAGCAGGACCTCGATCTCGGCGTCCCGGACCTCCACCCCGTGCGCCGCGGCGACCTGCATGGGCAGCTCCTCCGCCGAGAGCTCCCGGCCTCCGGCGAAGAACCGGCGCGGCGGTATCGACTTGCTCGGCGGCGACCCGGCCGAGACGTTCTCGCCTTCCCGCACCTCGTACAACTCGTTGGCCATCCGGTTGCCCGTGATCTCGCCGCACGCGGAGTCCTGGGAGACCCAGATGGCGACGGGTACGGTCTCCGTCAGCGTCTCGAGCTCCTCGAGGCGGCGGCGGAGCGTCTCGTCGACCTTCATCCGGTCCGTGATGTCGCGCGAGACGACGAGTGCCGCCGTGACCGTGCCGCCGGGATTCCTGAACGGAGCGATCTCGTACTCGAGCCAGCGGGGACCGTCGGCGGACGGATACTCCAGCTCATTACGGCGGGGGACGCCGGTCGCGACGACAACCCCGACCGCCTCCATGACCGGGGCGACCACCCGCGGGTCCATGCCGATCTCCTGCCACGACCGGCCGATCAGGTCGTCCCGGGCCCGGCCGACCAGCGCCATCATCGTATCGTTCGCCCAGAGACAGTGACCGTCGGCGGCCCAGAGGCTGATCCGGGACGGGACGGTCCGGACGATAGCGTCGAGGAGCTGGCGTTGCCGGTCGAGATCGGCGTACGCCCGGTGGAGCTCGTCGCCTTGCTCCCGCAGCTCCGCCTGCTGTGCCCGCAGCTCCTCTGCAGCGGTCTCGGATTCGGCGCGCATGCGCTCGCGGACGGACATGTCCTGCCAGATCGAGAAGGCCCCGACCACCTCGCCGCCGTTCCGGATGGGAGCGGCGGTGACGAGGACGTGCAGGGTCCGGCCGTCCGCAACCGTGACGGCGAGCGGGACGTCGACCGCCTCCTCCCCGGTGAGCGCCCGGGCCGTGGGGAGATCGGCCGCCATCAGCGGCGTGCCGTCCGGGGAACGGACGTCGAAAATGCCGACCACGGCGGCGATCGAACGGCCGGCCAGGGATCGGCCCGCGAGTACCTCGGCCAGGTCGTTCGCGGCGGTGATCCGGCCATCAGGGCCGTAGAGAAACGCGGGCTGCCGGATGGCGCTGAGAGAGAGCTGGGGCGTGACAAGCATGCAGGACTCGGCCGACGATCGGTACCAACAACCTTCCATCGACAGGAGATAATAATTGTCATAGGGGCCGAGGGCCGGCGCCCCAATCTTCGTCGGCGGGCGCGATGGCGGCGAGGTCGACTCCGCGTGTCCGCGGCACCCTGCCCGCGCTCCAACCCTCGCCGCACCTCGCGGTGGGAGCAGGCGTCGTAGAGCCGGCCGGCTCATGCGGCCGGGAGGGTGAGGAAGAAGGTCGACCCTTCGCCCGGCCTCGACTCGACCCGGACGGTCCCGCCATGCCGCTCGACGATCCGCCTGACGATCGCGAGCCCCACCCCCGTGCCACTGTACTTGTCATGGGTGTGGAGCCTGCGGAACATCTCGAAGATCCGGTCGAAATACTCCGCCTCGATCCCGATCCCGTTATCCGCCACCGCGAACTCCACCATGCCGTTCACGCGGCTCGCCGAGATCCGGATTTCCAGGGGCACGTCCGGCCGGCGGTACTTGATCGCGTTCCCGATCAGGTTCGC
>DUGU01000122.1 GCA_013331215.1 Methanoregulaceae archaeon | reverse complement strand
CGACCAGGAGCGCCGTCGCCGACCCGCGGTCTCATCAGGTTGCGGGCACAACGCCTGAGACGATGGCCGACGTCAGCTACGTCCTCCCCGACACTCTCCGCGGCGAGCCCGCCGAGCGTGAGACGTTCGCCCTCCGTTCCGGCTGCGACCTCGTCGAGGTCGCCGTCGGCGACCCGCCGCCGCCGGCCCTGCCCTGGCTGCTCCGGGCCGCCTCGATCGACGAGGACGGGCGGGACCGACCCCGCTGGCACGACCGGAACTGGACCGCCGCGTTCGTCACGGAGGCCCTCCGGATGGCGGACCGCGCCCCTGCCGCGGTCGTTATCGAGCCCGGGGACGAGTGGAGCCGGCCGGCCGATCTCGTTCGGGCGATTGCAGCGATCCGCGAGGGGTTCCTCGGCAGGTTCGGCGAGGCCCCGGCGGTCCTGGTCGCCAACCGGGCCGAGCAGTCTCTTCCCGACGGCGCAGCGCTCGCCGAATTCTGGGACCACCTCCTCAGCCATGCCCCCGACCTCGCCCTCCATGCGGGCATCGCCCTCGACGCTCCCGAGTTCTACGCCGCGACCAGAACGCGCTTGACAGCCGAACTCGCGCTCGTCCCGCCGAGCGCGCTCCGGTACGTCCGGCTTCACACGCGGGGGCGAAAGCCCGACCTCGGCGAGCCGCTCCCCTGGCGGGCAGTCTTCGGCCTGGTCCGGCGGGCCCCCGGCACGGTCATGATCGCGCCGGCCGTGGAGGACCCGACCGCGCTCGAACCGGCCGTCCTCTTCTGCATGGTCTCGCTCCAGGGCCGGGCCTTCACCTGAGCCCGCCGCACAATTCCGGATCCTTTTTCCCGGCCGCCGTGCACCATTACATATGCTTCTGGACCCGCGGCAGGCCGAGGCCGTCGGGACCGACGGCATCCAGCTGATCCTGGCCGGCCCGGGTTCGGGAAAGACGCGCGTCATCACCGAGAAGATCGCCCGGCTTCTTGAGGACGGGGTCGACCCCGACGCGGTGCTCGCGCTCACCTACTCGGAGAAGGCGGCGCAGGAGATGGCCGACCGGTGCGCCGAACGGACCGGCGCGGGGGTCGCGGTCCAGACCTTCCACTCCTTCTGCCTCTCCGTCCTCCGCGACCACGTCCTCGAATCGGGTATCGCCATGACCTCGGGCGTGATCTCGAAGGCGAACCAGCTTGTCTGGGGCCTCCGGCAGATCGACGCCTTCGGGTTCTCGACGATCGAGGTCGGCAACAACGCCGTCGCCGTGATCGACGCCGTGATCGAGGGGATCAGCGCGTTCCGCGACGAGGCGATCGCGCCCGACGACCTCGCCCGGTACCTCGAGGGGAGGCCCCACGAGGAGTCGACCGGCCGTCTCCGCGATCTCCTCTCGGTCTACCGCGCGTACGAGCAGTACAAGCGGGCCGAGCATCTCGTCGACTATCCGGACATGGTGCACGAGGCCGTCCTCCTCCTGGAGCGACGGCCCGAGATCCGGGACGAGTACCGCGAGCGGTACTCGCACATCCTCGTCGACGAGTTCCAGGACACCAACTGGGTCCAGCTCCGGCTTCTCAAGCTCATCGCCCGCGACCACCTCTGCGTCGTCGGCGACGACGACCAGACGATCTACCGATTCCGCGGCGCGTACCTCACGAACCTCGACGACTTCAAGCGGACCTGGCGGGGTTGCCGCGAGATCCTCCTCGACCGCAACTACCGCTCCACCTCGACCATCCTCGACCTCGCCCTCGGACTGATGCGGGCCGCGCCGAACCGGAGCGAGAAGCCGATCGGGACCGAGAACTCCGCGGGCGAGCCGGTCGTCCTCGCCCGATGCGCGAACGAGGAGGCGGAGGCCGCGTTCGTCCGGAGCGAGATCGCCGCCCTGCTCGGGACCGAGTTCCGGCCCCGCCGCGAAGAGGACCCGCGGCATTTCCGGTACGGCGACATCGCGGTCCTCTGCCGGAAGCGGGACCAGGGGGTAGCTCTGGCGCGCTCCCTCGCCCGGCAGGGAGTCCCCTGCACCTACCGCGGCGAGATCGACCTCTTCAAACTCCCCGAGATCCGGGATGTCATGGCCTGGCTCCGGGTCGTCGACAACCCGTGCAACGCCGGCGTCTCCCTGCACCGGCTCATGCGCGGCGCCGGTATCCCCGAGCCCGTCGTCCAGCGGCTGCATGCCGGCGCCCGGCGCTACCGGGACCGCGCTCTCGGCGACGACGGCGTCTGGGCGGCCATGCTCCGCGCGGACGAGCTCGTGCCGGGCGAGGCCCCGCTCGTGAGCGAGCTCGTCGCGTCGATCGACCGGTTCATCGGGAAGAAGGAGTCGACGACCCTGCCGGCGCTTGTCCACGCAGTCATGCTGCACGGTGCCGGGCTGTACCGGCGAGCCCTCGACCGGAACGACACCCGCTCCATCGCCGCGCTCAACACCTTCTATCGGATCGCGGCCGAGTACGATGCGATCACGTGCGAGGCCGGGCTTTCCGACTTCCTCGACCACCTCCGGGTCATGGCCGGCTTCCGGATCGAGGTGGAGGCCGAGCCGGACGAGGACGCGGTCCAGGTGATGACCGTGCACAAGTCGAAGGGGACCGAGTTCCCCGCCGTCTTCGTCCTCGACCTCTCGGACCGGCACTTTCCGCTCACCTACCGGGAGAAGAAGTTCGTGGTCCCGCCCGATCTCGCCCGTGGCCTTCGCAGCGGCGACGACGAACGGGCCCTCTTCCTCCAGGAGGAGCGGCGACTGCTCTACGTCGCCATGACCNNCCATGACCCGCGCCGAGGAGCGGCTCTACCTGACACAGGTCCTCCGACATGCCGAGAACAAGAACGACACAAAGCCGTCGATCTTCCTCCGCGAGCTCGACGTCGACCGCAACCCTCTCGTCCGGATAGTCGAGATCTCCGCGCCCTCCGAATCCGGGCTCGTCGCGGGAGAGGGCCGGGACCCGCTCGAGGTGTTCCGCGAGGCCGAAATCGTCCGGCTCGCCCGCGCCGCGGCCGAAGCGCGGCATACGGCCGCGTTCGCACACCTGGTCGCGCTCGAGCGCCTCCGGATCGCGGCCGGAGGGGGCGACGCGGTGGCCTTCGATCCGGCCGCCTTCTTGGCCGGCCCGTGGGGAGCGGCGGAGGTCCCCCTTCCGGACGCGGTGCCCAGGCCTGCCGAAATCCCGGAGGCGTTCGCCTTCTCCGCCTCGTCGCTCGACTGCTATGCCGACTGCCCGTTGCAGTTCAAGTTCGAGCACCTGCTCGGGATCCCCACGCCGCCGAAGACCTACATCGGCCTCGGCTCGTCGGTCCATGCGACCGTCGAGGCGCTCTCGAAGGACCGTCTCCGGGGGTTCGATCGGAACCGCGACGAGGCCGCCGCCATCCTGGCGGGGTTCTGGGATCCGTCCGCGTACGCCTCGCGGCAGCACGAAGACGAGGACTGGCGGGCGGCGCTCGCCCTCCTCGACACCTACCTCGCCTGGCAGGCCGCGAACCGGAACACGGTCGTCGACGTGGAGCGGCGGTTCTCGTTCTCGTACGACGACCGAATGGTGCGGGGCTCCATCGACCGGATCGAGCGGCGGCCCGACGGCCGGCTCGTCGTGGTCGACTTCAAGACGGGAAGCCTCTCGTCCGCGCCGACGATGAGAACGGTGCAGGCCGAGATCCAGTTGAACCTCTATGCCCTCGCAATCGCCGAGGAGTTCGACGAGTTCCCGGCCGAGGCGGCGTATCTCTACCTGCGCGAGCCGCGCTACATTCCGTACACGCCGACGGGGCCGACGATGGGAGCGTTTCTGGAGCGGCTCTCGGGCCTCGTGAACGGCATACTGGCCGCGGAGTTCCCGGCACA
>DUGU01000152.1:1573-3012 GCA_013331215.1 Methanoregulaceae archaeon | reverse complement strand
CCGTGAACGCGACGGTCCCGACCGCACTGCCGACGACGCTTCCCTTCCTCGACGTCGGCAACCTGCAGGAGTACTCTCCGATCAGGGCGCTCTCGCAGGGGCAGTCGCAGGCCGGCAGCCAGAACGGCGGCCTCGCGGCCGCACTCGCCTCCCCGGACCTCACGCTCCTCCTCCTGATCCTGGTCGGCCTGCTGCTCGTCCTCCTCCTCGTCGCCGGGTTCGTCGCGGTCGTCGTCTTCCTCGCCCTGGTGGCCGTCATCGCGTACCTGGTCCTGAAGCAGAGAGAGCACGCGACGGTGAAGTAGCGCTCTCTTTTTCGATCGGCTCCCCCGGGGAGCGTCGCGGAGAAAGGAAAAAAAGTCGGAGGCGGACGAAGAGCCGGACGGCCCCGGCGATCTCGACCCGACCGTTCGAAGTGGAATCGCACGGCGCGATGGGCCGGTCCGCCGCGATCCGGCCCGGCCGGTCGAAGCGGGGCAGGACATCCTCGAAATCTTTCCGGTCCCCGCCGCGCCGTCGGGGAAGAACGAGCCCGGGGTCCGGGGCGGAGATCGGCGCGGCCCGCCCCCTCACGGCCCGAGGAGGAGCCGGATCGCGTCGCCGAGCCCGAGTCGTCCGTCACGGTCGAAGTCGAACGCGGCGGCCCGCCCGGTCGCCCGGATCTCGTCAAGCCGGAGGAAGAGGAGGACCGCGTCGCCGGCGTCCCGCCGGCCGTTGCCGTCCACGTCCTCGTACAGCCCGTCGCCGTCCGCGTCCGCGGGCAGGCCCGTGCCGGCCGGCACCCGGTCGACGGCCGGCGCCGCGACCCCGGAGTTCGGGTTCGTCCAGGAGATCCCCTGGGCCTGGTTCGCGGCGCTGCACCAGCCGTACCCGTTGAACTCCGCGCGGGTGGTCAGGTTGGTGAAGCTGTACTCGACCTTTGCAGCGCCGTCGTCGACGAGCGCGGCCCCGGGGAACTTCGACGGGAACATGGTGCCGGCGCGGAGGTCGACGAAGATCAGGTACTCCGCGGTCGAGGGGTCGGTCATGTCCTGGCCGTAGTAGAGGGGCTGCGAGGGGACGACGAGGTCGCCGGGGCTCGGCTTCCAGGTTTGCGGCCCGTAGACGAAGTCGGCCTTCGTGAAGGTCTCGTCCACTCCTCCTTCGACGCGGTGGTAATCCGTGGGCGGCAGCGGGGTGTATGCGCCGGACGGCGCCGGGGTCCAGCCGTACCCGCTCGACTTCACGTGAAGGACGAAGTCGTCGGGGATCGGCCCCCTCACCGAGACGAGGAGGACGATATCGTCCCCGAACCCCCTCTCGCCGGTATTCGTGACGTAGAGGCTCCCCGAGGCGGCCGCAGTGGTCGTGACCCGGCCGTACGGGACGGCCGGGTCGTTCGTGATGTGGAGCTCGTTCAGGCCGCCGCCATCGGCCTTGATGTAGTACGTGCCGTTCGG
>DUGU01000152.1:0-1531 GCA_013331215.1 Methanoregulaceae archaeon | reverse complement strand
GGCCGTCACCGCGAGGAGCAGGAGCAGGGTCCGTTCAGCGTGTATACGTCGTACCATGGTCGTTCGCCCTGGAGAGGCGCGATGCCGTCCCGCCCCGCGACGACACGACTCGTTCGAGCGTCGGGGCCCGGTATCCGGACGCATCTCCCTCCGTGAAAGTCGCGGGGAGGTTCGATAAATCACGNNGGTTCAGTTAACCTGCTCAACCCCCGGTCCGGTACAAGAGTCGGAGCACGCCGGCGACGTTGGTCCGTCCGCAGCCGTTACCGCGTCCGCGCCCGGCGACGGGGGTCCGTTCACTTCAGCGACGCACCGGCCGCGGTGACGATCGCCCGGACCTCGGCCGCGACCGCCCGCGCCCCCTCGAGCGATCGGGTGCCGGTGACCACGAGCGATCCGGTGCCGAAGACGAGCGCCACGCCACCGGCCTCGGACCGGTAGACGAGCCCGGAGAACATCTCGGGGTCGAACTCGATCCGGTCCAGGTCGCGGGAGATGGCGAGGCGGTGCAGGGCGACCTTCTCGCCGAGGGTGCCGGACGCGACCAGGTTCACGATCCTCGGGGCGGGCACGGGTCGGTCGAGCTCGGCGCCGGCGCCCCGGAGGACGTCGAGCACGGCCGCGAGCGCGGGCGCGACCGTCTCGGGGGAGCGCATACCCGTCAGCACGACCTTTCCCGAGCTGAAGATCAGGGCCGAGGCCTTCGGGGCGGAGAGGCGGAGGATGAGCCGGGGGAACGACGGATCGAACTCGGCGCCGGGGACCGTCGCGGCGAGGTCGTGGAGCCGGAGGGCCCCCGCGACCCTGGCGGACGCGACCACGTTGCGGACCTGCAGGGTCGCGGGCAGGGTGAGACCCGCCCCGATCGAGGCCGGCCGGGCCCGTATCGGGACGCTATCCATCATGATCGCGGGATCAGGAGTCGGTAAAAAGGAGGGTGTCTCTGTCGACGCTCATAGGTTGTTGAAGAACCAGACGACGTCGGCGAAGTCGATCCTTCCGTTGCCGTTGCAGTCGAAGGACCCGATCGGCTCGTTCGCCTCGATCCAGGCCATCTGGTTGAAGTAGAGCACCACATCGCCGAAGTCCCGCCGGCCGTTGCCGTTCAGGTCGTCGTAGAGCCCGTCGCCGTTCGTGTCCGTCGGGACCCCGGTCCCGGTCGGCACCTGGACGACGGCCGGTGCGGCCGGGGCCGTGACCCTGTACCCGCTCGCGCCGGTGGCGGCGAGGCTGTTGGTCCAGGAGATGCCCTGGCCCTGGTTGGCGCCCTGGTTGGCGGCGAGGCACCAGCCGTACGCGTTGAAGGCGGCCGTCGATGTCATGTTCGTGAACGAGTACTCGACCTTCGTGCCGCCCTTGTCGGTGAGCGAGCTCCACGCCGTCGACTTGATCGGGTTGAGGTTGCCGAGATCGAGGTCGACGAACATCAGGTGCGCGGCCGTGGACGGGTCGCTGATGTTCTGGCCGAAGTAGAGCGGCAGCGAGGGCGTCACCAGGTCGCCGGGACCGGGCTTCCAGGTCTGCGGGCCGT
>DUGU01000179.1 GCA_013331215.1 Methanoregulaceae archaeon | reverse complement strand
GTTGATGGCGACGGCCCGGTTGCGGGTCATGTCGTACCAGGCGCCGGTCCTGGTGCCGGGCTGGACGTAGAAGCTGGCCGGGTTGGAGACGATCAGGGTGTCGTCGGGGGAGGAGGTGGCGACGTCGGCCCCGGCCTGGAACCACCCGAGGGTGTCGCCCGCGGCGACGCCGGTGGCGGTGATGTCGAGGCCGTTCTCGCCGAGGAAGACGGTGGCCCCGGGCGTCCGGACGACGTTGAGGGCGCCGTTGGTGACGCCCGGCGTGAGCGTGACGGTGGCGTTCGCCGCCGGGGTGGCGGTCAGGACGCCGCCGGCGGTGGTCGGGACGACCACGGTCGGGGTGGTGGTCACGGCCCCGGGGATGGTCGGGACCGTCGTCGCGGCCGTGGTGTTGCCCGTCGCAATCAGTGCGGAGGCGCCGGCCGCGAGCAGGGCGAGCGCGATGAGCGCACCGCCGAGCAATCGTATGAATTGATGTCGTGATGCTGTCATGGATTTTTCACCCGGATGGGGCCGTCCCGGGGCCGGCGCGAGCGCCGGCGGGCGGTGGGTGGCCCCGGTCCTGCATACGGATGCCCCCTTTACTCGGTCGTGATAAATCCTTTCCGGTTTCAGGGGCCGTTCCGGCATTCGGGGATGCCGGACGGGGCCCGCTGCCGGGACACGGGAATGGAGGGCGCCGTGAAAGGGTTCGGATGAATGTCTTTTTTCTCTAAAAAAACCCCGACAGATCGGCACGGCGGGGGTCAAAGAGCACGTCGGAGCATCTCGTCACCATCACCATCGAACCGCTCGAGGAGTGCGGGTTTCGTGCAACGAGCAGTACGGTGCAGGGGCTGATCACCGAAGGACGAACGCTCGCAGAGACGATGGAGATCGCGCAGGACGTGGCGCGGCGGCCGATCGAGTCCTGCATCGAACACGGCGATCCCCTGCCGCCTGCGCTACGGCCGATCCGCGCCGAGGGCGACGAAGCCCGGATCGCGGTGACCGTCACGCCATGACACATCTCCCTCCCTTCACGGCCCGGGAGGTCGTCCGGGTGCTGAAGGCGACGGGCTTCGTCTTCGATCGCCCGGCGAAGGGAAGCCGCGAGATCCGGTTCACCCCGGAGTCGCGACGACGGGTGACGGTCCCGAACAACAGCGCAAGCAACGGGAGCGAAGGATGTATCATCCGAGCGGCGCACGAAGAACGAGAGCACCGATGCCGACAGCGATCGACCTCGTCACTCTGCTGCAGAGACAGATCGACGTCATCTCCCGGGAGTACGGTATCCGCCGCATCGGCCTCTTCGGCTCGGTCGCACGCGGGGATGACGGGGCGGAGAGCGATATAGACGTGCTCGTCGAGTTCGCGGATCCCGTCGTCACTCTCGATAGATACATGGACCTGAAGTTCTGTCTCGAGGATCTCTTCGGGCGGCGCGTGGGCCTCGTGATACGCGGCACGCTCAAGCCCCGCATCCGGCGCTCCGTCGAGGAGGAGACGGTCTATGTCGAGGTCCCTGCTCCTGTACTGTGATGACATCCTCGATGCGATCGAGACCGTTCGAGACAATGTGCGGGGGATCGCGTTCGAGGAGTGTGCCGATGACCCGATGCGGGCCGACGCTGTTCCGTCCCGGCTCGTGATCGTCGGGGAGGCGGTCGGTCAGATCCCGAAGGCGGTCCGGGAACCTGGGGGGGACGAGCCGGGGGGCCGACCACCGCGGCCCGGCCCCGGTGGTTCCGACCCGGGCGCAGCGAGGCGGCGAAGGACTTCGGCAGTGGCACCCGACGAGGTGACACACCATCGTCGAGGTCCCGGGATCGAGCGGAGAGACCCGGCCGTCGGGTCATCCGCACGGTGGAAGACCGGCCGGTGTCCATACGACAGCCGGATCGCCCGGAGTTTTTCGAGCCGACCGGAGAGGGAATCGGTCTTCAACGACGGGTGCCACGGCGTGCCCGGAGGGGCACGAGGCCTGTCCGGGGCGGAACCGCACGGTCGGATGGAAGCGCCACCTCCAGACCTCCGGCCGGTGCACCTGGCGATGCCGGCCTGTCGTCACTCGGCGGACGGACGCTGCCGCCTTCGGGCCCGGGTCTCAGGGCAGTTCCGGAAGTTCGTCCGCGGTCAGTCCCGCGTCCTTCAGGATCACACGGAGCGTACCTCGTGCGACCTCCGGGTGATCGGGAACGGTCGGAGGCCTTCGAAATGGATGGCGGAGGTGGATGTGACCACCTTTCCGGTCCCGGATCGACTGGCCCGCCCGGCAGAGCGCCCGTACCAGGTCCCGTCCCGAGAGAATCGGGAGTGCCGGGGTCACAGGCGAACCGCGACCAGGTCTTCCCCGGCACCGCTCGGGCAGAGAGGGATGCCGTCACGGGCCAGGGACCCGAGGTGCAGTCCGATCGCCTCGGCGATGTTTCGCTTCGCCTCCTCCTCGGTCCGGCCCTGCGAGACGCAGCCGGGAAGGGATTGAACGGTCACGACGTACCGGCCGTCCTCGTCCTGCTCGATCAGAATTGTGAACTCCATTGCCGTATGAATCTCCGGGTGTGCATCGTCC
>DUGU01000145.1:3694-3831 GCA_013331215.1 Methanoregulaceae archaeon | reverse complement strand
AGATGCCCGGTGAAGAAGGGTACCCCGCGTACCTCGCGGCCCGGCTCGCCGAGTTCTACGAGCGCTCCGGCCTCGTGACCACGCTCAACGGCGACTCGGGCTCGGTCTCGGTCATCGGCGCGGTCTCGCCGCCCGGC
>DUGU01000145.1:0-3648 GCA_013331215.1 Methanoregulaceae archaeon | reverse complement strand
ACTGGCTCAACTCCTACTCGCTCTACCTGGACAGTCTCGCCGACTGGTACGACCGGGAGGTCTCGCCCGAGTGGAACATCCTCCGGACGTGGGCCATGGAGGTGCTGCAGAAGGAGGCCGAGCTCCAGGAGATCGTCCAGCTCGTCGGCTCGGACGCCCTCCCCGAGGCCGAGCAGATCACGATCGAGGTGGCGCGGCTGATCCGCGAGGTCTTCCTCCAGCAGAACGCCTACGACCCCGTGGACACGTTCTGCTCGATGACCAAGCAATACGACATGATGAAGGCGATCCGGAGCTACGCGGACCTGGCCTACGCGGCCCAGGTGGCCGGCGTGCCGCCGACGCAGATCATCACGATCAAGGCCAAGAACGACCTGCCCCAGATCAAGTTCACGAAGGACTACGAGCCCATGCTCGACGGGATCCTGAAGGCGATGGAGGCCGAATTCACCCAGCTGAGGTCGAGCGCATGAAGGAATATCGGACCATCAGTAAGATTGCCGGCCCCCTGCTCTTCGTCCAGAAGACGGAGCCGATCGGGTACGGCGAACTCGTGAACATCACGCTCTCGGACGGCTCGACCAAGCGCGGCCAGGTGCTCGACACCTCGGACGAGCTCGTGGTCGTGCAGGTCTTCGAGTCGACGGCCGGGCTCGGCCGCGACTCCGGGGTCCGGTTCACGGGCGAGGCGATCAAGATGCCGGTGGGCAAGGAGATGCTCGGCCGGATCCTCTCGGGCGGCGGCAAGCCGATCGACGGGGGACCCGAGATCGTGCCCGAAAAGCGGATCGACATCACGGGCGCCGCGATCAACCCGTTCGCCCGGGGCATGCCGGCCGACTTCATCCAGACCGGGATCTCGACCATCGACGGCACGAACACGCTCGTGCGCGGCCAGAAGCTCCCGATCTTCAGTGCTGCCGGACTGCCCCACAACAACGTCGCACTCCAGATCGCCCGCCAGGCCAAGGTGCCGGGCTCGGTCGAGGAGTTCGCCGTGGTCTTCGCAGGCATGGGGATCACGAAGGAGGAGGCGAACGCGTTCATGCAGGACTTCGAGCGCACGGGTGCTCTCGAGCGCGCCGTCGTCTTCCTGAACCTCGCCGACGACCCGGCCGTGGAGCGGATCATCACCCCGCGCCTGGCCCTGACGACGGCCGAGTACCTCGCCTTCGAACTCGGGATGCACGTGCTCGTCATCCTGACGGACATGACCAACTACTGCGAGGCCCTTCGCGAGATCTCCACCGCCCGCGAGGAGGTGCCGGGAAGGCGCGGCTACCCGGGGTACATGTACACGGACCTCTCCTCGCTGTACGAACGCGCCGGCCGGATCAAGGGGCGGAACGGGTCGATCACGCAGATCCCGATCCTGACCATGCCCGACGACGACATCACGCACCCGGTCCCCGACCTCACGGGCTACATTACCGAGGGGCAGATCGTCCTCTCGCGCGACCTCTTCAGGCGCGGCATCGACCCGCCGATCGACGTGCTCCCCTCGCTCTCGCGGTTGATGAGCCTCGGGATCGGTCCGGGCAAGACCCGCGAGGACCACCGGAACGTCTCGGACCAGGTCTACGCCAGTTACGCCTACGGCCGCGATCTCCGTCGCCTCGTCGCGATCGTCGGGGAGGAGGCGCTGACCGAGCTCGACCGGGCGTACCTCGCCTTCGCCGAAAAGTTCGAGGGGCGGTTCATCTCGCAGCGGAACGAGGACCGGTCGATCGAAGAGACGCTCGGCGTCGGGTGGGAGCTCCTGGCTGGCCTTCCCGTCGACGAGCTGAAGCGGATCAGCCCCGAGCTGATCGAGCGGTACCACCCCACGCACGGGAAGGAGGCGAAGTGACGTCCGAACCGGTCAAGCCGACACGGATGGAGCTGATCCGGAAGCGGGAGCAGATCCGCCTCGCCGAGCAGGGGCGCGACCTCCTGCGCGAGAAGATGGACGCGCTCGTCCGGGAGTTCTTCCGGGTCATGAACGAGGTCTCGGCCTCGCGTGAGGAACTCGAACGGATCGCGCGCATCGCCGACCGCTCGCTCCTGATCGCCCAGGCGGTCGACGACCCGGTGGCCCTGAAGTCGGCCTCGTTCGCGACCAAGCGGCTCGTGATGCTCGAGATCGAGGCCCGATCCATCATGGGGGTCCCGATCCCCGTGATTGAGAAGAAGAGCCTGAGCCTGACCGCGCTCGAGCGGGGGTACAGCATCATCGGCACGAGCGGGCGGATCGACGAGGTGGCCGAGAAGTTCGAGGCCGAGCTCGACCTGATCGTCGGCCTCGCCGAGACCGAGACCACGCTCCGCCGCATCGGCCACGAGATCCTGATGACCCGCCGCAGGGTCAACGCGCTCGAGCAGGTGATGATCCCGGAGCTCTACAGGCAGACGAAGTACATCAAGATCACGATCGAGGAGAGAGAACGGGAGGACCTCTTCCGCCTGAAGAAGGTCAAGCGCCTTCTCGAACGGCGGAAGAGCCGGTCCCGGACCGGTGCGGCGACGGAGTGCTAGACCCTCGGCGTGAGGATTCGCAACACCTCGTCCGAGTTCCGCTGGCGAGCCACGAGACCGTCGCCCGACCACCGCTCGGTGTTCAGGAGCTTTCGGATGTCGTCGTAGCTCAGGTTGTGGAACTCGATCCGGTCCCAGGTCGAACAGTCGACACAGGTCCAGGCGTGCCCGAGGAGTCGCTTGAGGCTGTCGATCTCGCGGCGATCGAACTCGCTCCATCGCATCCCCTGGTGCGCCCGGATCTTCTCAAGTGCCGTCTCGGCGCTCTTCTCCTTGGTCAGCTGGTAGATCCGCTGACCAATCTCGATTCGAGAGACATCTGGCATACCTACCCCCCCGTGGGCAGCTGTCTCTATCACCGGATCCCGTATAAATGTTTGCATATTGTATATCATTTTTTCGCTCATGAGCCCCTCGGCCCGTTCGGGGCCCGGGCCCTCAGTCCTCCCGGTCCCGGCGGAGCCGCTTGAAGACCTCCATCACCGCGAGCACGCTCATCGAGGCCAGAAGGAGGATTCCCCACCACGCGAGCGGGATCGGCGCGAGCGAAAGCGTCTCGGCCACCGGGGGGATGTACATTGCGGCCATATGGACCAGCAGCGCCCCGCCCGTCGCGGCCACTACGAGCCAGTTCCGCGAAAGCGGCATGCGAAAGGCCGAGACGCGCTCGGACCGGGCGTTGAAGACCTGGACGTTCTCGAAGAGAACGAAGAGGAGCATGAGCAGGTTCCGGGCCTCGGCCTCAGCCCAGCCGTTCCCGAGGAGCCAGGCGAAGAGGAGGAACCCGACCCCGGACATGGTCACGGCCGAGATGACCACCTCCCGGACCATGAGCCGGTCGAAGATCGGCTGGGTCGGCGGGCGCGGCGGCCGGTCCATCGCGCCGGGCTCGCCCGGCTCGAAGGCGAGCCCGATGTGCTGGACCCCCTCGGTCACGAGGTTCAGCCAGAGGAGCTGGACTGCGAAGAGCGGGATCGGCAGGCCCGCGACGAGTGCAAAGGTGAAGAGGAGGACCTCGGCCATCCCGGTCGCGACCAGGAAGAGCGTCACCTTCCGGACGTTGTCGTAGGCGTAGCGCCCCTCCTCGATCCCGGCCACGATCGAGCTGAACCGGTCGTCGGTCACGATCATCGA
>DUGU01000020.1 GCA_013331215.1 Methanoregulaceae archaeon | reverse complement strand
GTCATGAAGGCGTCGCGCTGGACGTAGTCGAGGTTGTCCACCGTGTAGATCCCCGAGAAGAGCTGGCGCAAAAGCTGGAGCCAGCGGGGCATG
This sequence comes from Methanoregulaceae archaeon, assembly GCA_013331215.1. GTDB lineage: Archaea > Halobacteriota > Methanomicrobia > Methanomicrobiales > Methanospirillaceae > UBA288 > UBA288 sp11384u. The sequence goes on along the minus strand of DUGU01000020.1, from coordinate 12,320 downwards.
GCGCCGTCCCGCTCTTCGGGCATCTTGATCAGAAAGGCGACCGCCGCCGGGTCGAGGGACTCGCCGTCGGCGAAGGGCCCCGAGGGGCTGCGGCGGATCCGGGCGATCACCCTTCCCAGCTTCCGGACGATGATCTGCCGCCCCAGATCCTCGTGGGTCAGCTTGAAGCCGTTCAGGAAATGGTCGTCAAAAAAGTGGCCGAAGGGGCCGTGGCCCACGTCGTGGAGGAGCGCGGCCGCGGTCACGGTGCGGGCCGTGCAGGAGTCGAGCTCGAGCTGGGAGCTGAGCCGGCGAGCGAGGTGCATGGCCCCGAGCGAATGCTCGAAGCGCGTGTGATTCGCGCCGGGGTAGACGAGGTAGGCGAAGCCGAGCTGACGGATCTGGCGGAGACGCTGGAGCAGGGGCGCGTCAACGATCGGGAGGAGCGCGGGCTCGACCTCGATGTACCCGTGGACCGGGTCCCGGACCGACTTCGTCCCCGCCGCCATCGGGATCAGCTTAACCGTTCCTGCATATAAGCGATCAGGGATGATCACCGTTCTCTCGGGAGGAACGGGAACCCCGAAGCTCCTGCGGGGCCTCCGCCGGCGCCTCCCCGACCGCGATCTGGCCGTGGTCGTGAACACGGGCGAAGACTGCTGGGTCTCGGGCGGGCAGCTCTCGCCGGACGTGGACACGGTCCTCTATCTCTGCGCCGGACTCCTGAACGAGCAGACGTGGTGGGGGATCGCGGGCGATACGTTCGCGTGCCACGAAGCGCTCCGGTCCCTCGGCGAGGAGGAGGTGGTCAGGATCGGCGACCGCGACCGCGCCGTCCATCTCCTCCGTGGCGAGCTCCTCCGACGGGGCCTGACGCTCACGGCCGCGACCGAACTCATCGCCGAGCGGCTCCGGGTCGAAGTCCGGGTGTTGCCGATGGCCGACCAGCCCTACGCGACGCACGTCCTGACCGACGACGGCCGGTTCCACTTCCAGGAATGGTGGGTCCGGCACCGTGGCGGCATTCTCCCCCGCGGCATCGCCTGGGAGCCGCCCGCGCCGCCGCCAGCGACACCCGAGGTGCTCTCGGCCCTGCAGGAGGCCGACGCCGTCGTGATCGGGCCGTCGAACCCGGTCACGTCGATCGGCCCGATCCTCGCGTGCAGCGGGGTCCGCGAGGCACTCCGCGACGCGTTCGTGATCGCAGTCTCGCCGTTCATCGGCGACACGCCCGTGAGTGGGCCCGCCGGCGCGCTGATGACCGCACGGGGGTTCGAGCCCACGTCCCGTGGGGTCCTCTCGCTGTACGCCGATTTCTGCGACGTCTTCATCCAGGACGTCCGCGACCCGGTCGGTGTCCCGGGCGCGGTCCGGGCCGACACGCTCATGACCGACCCGGCCCGGAGCGAGGGGCTTGCCGAGATCGTGCTCGAGCTCGCCGGGCCGGGGGCGGGCAGGCTGCGAAGCTGATCGGCCGTCGGCCCCGCCGGGCCCCGCATCCGGGGCGATCCCGGAACTACGAGGAACGGAGTTCGGCCCGGTGCAGCCTGCAACGTGTTAAATATCCATGAAGATGATGGACTTTACATGGACGCGAACACCTCCATCGGGCCAATCCGGTGGGAGGAGCGTACGCTCGGGGTGGTCAGCCTCATCGTCGTCACGACCGCCCTCGTCTTTTACCTCGACCTGATCACCCCGCTCGGCCTGACCGTCTGGATCCTCTACTTCATCCCCCTCTATCTCACGTTCTATGTCCGGTGGAGCGCGGCACCGTTCGCCGCAACGGCCGTCTTCATCGCCCTGATCGGCGCCACGTCCGTCCTCTCGTACCGCGACGTCTCGCTGCTGTACGCCCTCCTGAACCGGCTCTTCTTCACGGGGATGCTGGTCGTCTCGGCCATCTTCATCTGGAATGCGGCGCGGACCTTCGATCGGCTCTGGGTCAGCGAAGAGCACCATCGCCGCCTCGCCGAGTCGTCGCCGGACTCGATCCTCGTCTCGACCGCAGAGCGAATCCTCTATGCGAACCCGGCGGGCGAGCAGATGTTCGCCGCCGACCGCGCCCACGCACTCGTCGGCCGTGAGATTGATGACCTGATCGACCCGGAGGAGCGGGAGAGCCTGCACGACCGGGTGAGGCAGACGATGGAGGGGGCGCGGATGCACATCTCCGCGGTCAGGATGACCCGTCTCGACGGCAGCCCCCTCTGCGCGGACGCTACCTTCGGCGAGATCGTGTGGGACGGGGCTCCGGCAGTCCAGATCGTCCTCCGGCCGGCGGTGCGGCGACCGTCGGCGAGATAGTTGACCCTCCCCTAGCGCGGTTTCAGTCGCTTCTCGACCGCGAAGCGCCCGCGCCCGAACTCGTCGCAGAGAAGGGCGACCGCCTCGCCCTTGCCGAGCCCGTCCCGGCGGTACTGCGCGTAGGCGTCGTGGAGAGCGCGCTCCTCCTCCGCAGTCCAGGGCCGTCCCCGGTTCGGGACGGGCGCGACGACCGGGCAGCGAAGCGCCGCGAGTCGCTCCCCCGGGACGAGCGCGGCCAGCTCCGGGACGCGGGCTGCGAAGATCGCGTCCGAGACCTCGAACCCGGCGAAGCGGCGGTTCAGCCCGATCGCGGCCCGCGCGGTCGAGCCACCGCCGAGAAAGAGGTCGCAGACCAGGTCGCCCTCGTTCGAGGTATACTGGACGATCTTCTCGAGGAGCGCCAGGGGCAGCTCGTTCCGGTTCTTCGCCCTGCCCGGCTTGTACTCCCGCCCGATGGCCCAGACGTCCTCCCGGTCCCTGTAGTTGAGCGAGCCGGCGCCCGCACTCCGCTCGGCGAGGCCGTACCGGGCCTCGAGATTGAACGTCCGCGTGCCTCCGGGCTTTGCCCAGTAGAGGACGTGGTAGTGGCTCGATACGAACTTTCGCGAGGTCCAGACTCCGAAGGGGTACTTCCAGACGATGTGGTTGACTTCGACGAGCGGCGCCGCGCGGAGCGCACCGAGGATCTCGTAGAGGTGCGTGTACCCCGAGACGACGAAGAGGGCGCCGCCGGGGCGGAGCACCCGCGCGGCCTCGGCCACCCAGGCCCGGGAGAAGGCTGCATACTCTGTCCCCGGAACCTCGACGTACCCGTCGACCACGTGCGACTCGTCCCGGTTGTAGTGGCGGTCGAGCCGGCCGCCGTCGATCCCGTACGGGGGATCGGTCACGACCAGGTCGACCGAGCCGTCGCTGAGGAATCGGCGGACGCCCTCGACGCAGTCGCCGTTGACGAAGAGGCTCTCGCCGCTCCGGACCGGGTCCACCATCGCCATCGCAGGAGTGTGGGCGCGGCAAGGCATTCAAGCATGCGAAACCCTGATGAGGAAGGCGGACGAGAGAGGCCCATGGACCGCCTCCCGCCCCTGCTCATCATCGCGGCGCTCGTGGTCGCCGGAGTCTGGGCATGGGACGTCCACGTCCACCTCTCGCCGCCGCCGGCCGAGCTCTCCGGCGAGCTCAGGGAGGCGAACGGCACCCCCCTCGACTCGGTCTCGGCCTATCGCGAGAACTCCATCCACGGCCCGCCCTCGGTCGACATCGCTGCGTTCAGGCTCGCTGTCGGCGGGGCCGTCGCCCGGCCCCTGAACTACACCTACGGCCAGGTGCTCGGCGGCTTTTCGCACGAGGGCCGGGTCGTCACCCTCAGCTGCGTCGAGGGCTGGGACGAGACCTCCCTCTTCGAGGGCGTGGCCGTGATCGACCTGCTCGAGGCCTCGAATGTCTCTCCAGACGCGACGACCGTCGTCTTCTCCGCGCTCGACGGCTACACGACCTCGCTGCCGCTCTCCGTGGTCCGCGACCGCCGGCTCCTGCTCGCCTACCGCGTCAACAACCTGACCCTGCCACGGTCGCTCGGGTACCCCTTCATCCTCGTGGCCGAGGACCGGTGGGGATATAAGTGGTGCCGGTGGGTGACGGGGATCGAGGCCTCGACGGACTCGAAGTACCGTGGCTACTGGGAGAGCCGCGGGTACACGAACGACGGCGACATCAACCGGTCGTTCTTCGGGCCATGACGCCGCGTCGAGTGCTCGCGCTCGCCCTGCTCGCGGTCTCGGCCCTGCTCCTCCTGACCGGTTTCGGGATCACGCACCACGAGATCATCGGGCCGCTGACCCTCGGGCTCCTCGACAAGGCGACGGCCCAGCTTGTCCACACACTCCTCTGGGGACCGTTCGTGGTGCTGCTCCTTCTCCACTGCGGGCGGAGCCTCTAAAAAAGAGTTACTGCCAGGTTTCGAGATCGGCGATGAGTTCGTCGCAGGACGAGACGAGCCGCCGGCACGCGTCGCGGATCGCCGCGACGGGGGCCCGGCCCTCCCGAGTCGTGACGAGCAGTTCGGGGTCGGCGAACTGGAACTTGATCACGTACTTCGCCACGTCGACGCCCGGGTCGAGCAGCATCTCCTCGACGAGGGCGTTCATGAACGTGTGCCCCTCGCCCGCGATCACGAGCCGCGCCTTGGCCGGCTCGAGTTCGAGGACCTTGACATCCATGTCTCCAGCTTTGGGCGGACGGGGGGTTTAATGGTATGGGTACGGCTACAGGCGGACCCGACCCTGCGCAGGCGGGGACGGAGCGGGCGCATGGTCGCCGAGGACGAAGGTCTCGCCGTCCCGCCCGAGATGGGGCAGATCCCACGGCACCAGATGGGCGAGGTGGACACAGCGGAACGCCTTCGGCTCGAGACGGGCCGCGAGCGCGAGCGCCTGGTCGTAGGTCATGTGCTTGTGGATGCGGTATGCCGGCGGCGCGATCGCATCGATGAGAAGGAGGTCGGCGCCGCGGAGGAGCTCGAACGACGCCGCGGGGATGTCGGCCCGCGTGTCGGCCGTGAACGCGAGCACGGCGCCGTCGGCCTCGATGCGGAGGCCGTACGTCGGCTGCGGCGGGTGGTTCACCGGGACGAGCGTGACCTGCGCGCCGCAGAGATCGAACGGCTCCAGCGGTACGTGGGCGCACTGCGGAAAGGAGAGGAACGAGAAGATCCGCGCGCAGTACTCGAGGACCTCGGGTGCTGCGTGGACCGGCGGCGGCTCCTGGACCCGGTAGAACTCCCCGAAACCCATGAAGTGGTCGTAGTGGCCGTGGGTCCAGACCACCGCGTCGATCGGAGGAGAGCAGGCGTCGAGGAGCTGGCGCCGGAGGTCGGGGCCGGTGTCGACCAGGAGCCGCCGGCCGCCGATCGTCAGCAGGAGCGAGGTCCGGAGGCGCTCGCGGCCGGTCTCCCGGGCCGTGCGGCACTGGGGGCAGGCGCACCCGATCTTCGGCGTCCCGACCGCGTCGCCCGTGCCGAGGAGCCGGACCTCCATCCTACACCCAGGACCGGTCCTTGATGACGTTCCGCTTAAGCACCATATTGACGCCCTTCTCGATGTCGGACTGCAGGACCCGGGTCCGACCCTCCATCAGGGCGGTGAGAACCCCCTCCTTGACGATCATGCGGAGGTCGGCGCCCGAGAACGCATCGGTCTCGTCCGCGAGCCGGTCGAGGTCGGCCGCAGTGTCGAGCCCGGCCGTCACCTTGCGGAGGATATCGAGCCGCATCTGCCGGTCCGGCAGGGCGAACTCGACCACCTCGTCGAAGCGGCGCCAGGCCGCCTCGTCGAGCAGGCGGGGGTGGTTGGTGGCGCCGATCAGCACCACGCTCGACCGGATCAGGCTGACCTGGTCGATGTTCTTCAGGAGCGCGTTCACGGCCCGCTTCATCGCGCCGTGGTCGTCCGAGACCCGGCTCTTGGCCACGAAGTCGAACTCGTCGACGAAGAGGATCGCCGGGGCGAGCCGGTGGGCGAACTCGAAGACCCGATCGATATTCTTGGAGGTCTCGCCGAGATACTGGCTCGTGATCATCGAGAGCCGGACCTCGATGATCGGCATGCCGAGCACGTGCGACATCGCGAGCGCGAGCGAGGTCTTGCCCGTGCCGGGCGGGCCGACGAAGAGAAACTTGCCGATCTCGGCAATGTCGTGGGCGCGCAGGTAGGCGAGGTTCGCGAGCGCGATCTTGACCTTCTCGATCGCCTCCAGCTGCTCCGGGGTCAGAACGAGGTCCTCGACCCGTTTCCGGATCTCCTCGGGCGCCGAGATGATACAGAGGTCGAGGGCCGAGCGCATACGCTCGTCCTCGGCGAGGAGGGCCGAGACCCTGCGGTCGAGGTACGCCTTGGTCTCCTCGTACTTCGGGTTCCGCAGGCGCGCATCGGCGTAGCTGATCCCCTCGATGGGCTCGTTCCGTTCGTAGTACCAGGCGAGGGTCGGGTTCTCGCGGATCAGATATGCCCCGCCCCGGCGTGCGAACCAGCGGGCGGCCTCGGGGAGCGCGGTCACGCGGAGGCGCTGGCCGAACTCCTCGTAGCCGACGAACGGGTTCTTCTTGAGCCGCTCGGCCGCGTCCGGGATACCGAGCGCCTTCTTGATCATCGCCTCCGAGACCGCCACCGGCCTTTTCGCCTCGGTCGCGCCGGCCACGCCGAAGACCTCGCGGCAGTGGGGGGGGAGGTCGTTCAGGTCGAGGTTCGGGTGCTGGTTGTAGACCTCGGCGGTCAGGACCACCTCGACCAGCCGGAGCACGGCATCGTCGGCTGCCTCAACGGTCCGCGCGGGGGCGGTAACTGCAGTGGCTGCTGTGTCGGCGGACATGGCTGTGTAACCAGATCTATCGGGCATGGAGATCAATAAGCGTATCCGTCATGCGGTGGTGACCACGCAGCCGTCCTCGACGACTACGAGCGTGTGCTCGGCCTGGGCCACGAATGACCCGGGGAGATCGTGGAGCACGGGGTAGGTCCGGAAGACGCCCTGCCGCACGAGGGTCGCGAGCGCGATCTCCCGCTTGGGCATGTCGAGCCAGCGGCGCGAGAACGGCATCCCCTGCCGTTCGCGCACGAGCTCGAACGCCTGCCGGGCTGCGGGCAGTCGGATCGGCCGCGTGGCGACCTGGCCGTAGATCTCGGCGCGCGCGGCCTCGCTGACGAGCCCGGAGCCGGTCGAGGCGAACGGTTCGATCGCGACGACCTGCCCCTCGGCCAGCACGGCCCCACCGGGGTGGCCGACGTTCGGGATCGACGGCCGGGCGTGCTGCACGTACCGTTCGAGCCCGTGGCCGGTCAGGTTCGCGACGGGCCGGTAGCCGCGGCCCTCGATCGCGGCCTGGATCGCGGCGCCGAGCTCGCCCGCGGCCACGCCCGGCCGGACAAGGGCNNCCGCGGCCACGCCCGGCCGGACGAGGGCGATCGCCGCGTCGAGCCCGGCCCGCGCGGCCGCGACAAGCTCGCCGTGGTCGCCAAGGTCGATGGTGACGGCCGTGTCCGCGACGTAACCGTCGAGGTGGACCCCGAGGTCGAGTTTGACCAGGTCGCCGGCCGCGAAGACCCGTTCGTCCCCCTCCGAGGCCGTGTCATGCGCGGCCGCCTCGTTGAGCGAGCAGTTGAGCGGGAACGCGAGCCCTGCGTCGGCCTCGAGCACCATCCCCTCGACCGTCTCGACCGTCCCGAGGAGCGAGGCGCCCGGCCGGACCATGCCCGCTCCCGCGTTCAGGATGCGGTGCGCGATCCGCCCGGCCTCGCGGTATGCCTCGAAGACCTCGTCGTTCACAGCACCAGCTCCTCGGGGAATCGGGTGAAGTTCTCGAAGCCGCCTGCCGTGACGAGGCCGAGGTCCTCGAGCCGGACGCCGCCGACGCCGGGGAGGTAGAGGCCCGGCTCGACCGTGACCACGTTACCGGCCTCGAGCGCGCCCGCGCCGGGGCCGAGGGAGGGGAGCTCGTGAACCTCGAGCCCGACCCCGTGGCCCAGGTTGTGCGTGAAGCCCGAGGCGTCGGCTGCGTACCCGCGCTCGGCGAAGAGGTCCACGACCGCCTGATGTATCTCGGCCCCGGGCACGCCGGCTTTTATCCGGCCGACCGCGAGCGCTTTCGCGTCGCGGACCGCCTCGAACATCGCGACGAGCTCGTCCGAGGGCTCGCCCCGCACGACCGTGCGGGTCATGTCCGCGAAGTAGCCCGAGAGCTCGTCCTCGGGGAAGATGTCAATCACGATCGGCCGGTCGGCCTCGAGCGGGCCCGTGCCCCGCTGGTGGGGCTGGGCCGACTGTTCGCCCGGCGCGACGATCGTGTCCGCGGCCCGGCACCCGTGCGCGAGGAGCGTCCGGTGGCACTCGGCCCGCACGCGCTCGGCCGTCAGTAGCTCGCCGCTGTGGACGAGCAGGCCGTCGCGGATCTCCGCCGCGCGGATCATCTCGACGACCGCGGCCATCGCGGCCTCGTTCGCCCGCTGGACGGCCCGGATCTCCTGCACCTCGGCGGGAGCCTTGACCGCCCTCCGCCGCTGGACCGTGCCCTCGTCGATCAGGACGCGACAGTGGGTCTCGAGGCCGCGGGCGAGCGCGATCGGGAACGACGGCGGCACGAGCACGTCGCCGTTCGCGAGCCCGGCGATCGCGGCCGCCATCGCGGACCAGCGCTCGGAGGGATCCTTCCAGTGGGTGAAGAGCCCGGCCTCGGCCCGCGTGATCGGCGCAAAGGCCGACTCGGCCGCGGCGCGGGCATACTCCATCTGCGAGACGACCACGAGCCCCCGCTCGCCCGGCCGCTTCAGGTAGATCACGGGGTCCGTGGTCTGGAACCGGGTCAGGTAGCGCATGTCGGGGTCGGTCGAGGACGCGTACCCGACATAGGCCGCGGCCCCGCTCGATCGGATCGCTTCGTCCAGCAGGTCCATCGGGGGATCTATGCGCTCGACGAGATGAAGTAGGTATCCGGTTCGATGGGTTGTGAGCGATCAGTTCATTCTGCCGGGTTTGCCGGGTCTCAGGAGGAGCTCAGGAGGGTGGATCGTGCCGGTATCGGGATGTTCACGTTGCTGTCAGTAACCGGGGAGAAACGGAAGGGCATGGAGTGTATTGAGCCTGATACAAGGCGGAGATAAAAAGTGGGAGGGCCACCTTCGCCGGCCCTATGACGCCCAGCGATCACCGGGATACCAACGGGTGTATGGCTTGGTCGGAGGCTTCCGCGGGTAAGCGGTCGGGAGAGGGTAAGGCGAGTCGGGAACAGGAATGCTTGCGTCCTGCCTGACGATCAGTCCGCCGATGGACCCGCTGGTGGGGGCACCTTTTGGATAGAACTTCTCGAAGGGGGAGCGCGTCGCGACAGCTGCAGGTCCTGGAATTGCCGAACCTGCCAGAAGGGCATTCATCGTGGGGCCGTTTGCCCGGCCCCAACCGTAGACATTGTCACGACCGGGGGTACCGAGATCGACTGCCGAAGAATAGAGAGCGCTTCGGATCTCTGCGGGAGAGCGGTCGGGGTGAGCAGACCAAATCAGTGCGCAGAGAGCGGCTATATGCGGTGCAGCGGCCGACGTCCCCGAGAAGGAACTGACGAAGCGGCCGGATCCTGTGACCTCGACGCAATCAGGGGCGCTGATATCGGGTTTTTGGATGACCGTACGGTTCGGGAACAGATATGTCACGGGGCCACGCGACGAGTACGATTCGATCGTATCAGGGGTTGACGCGTTGACAGCTGCGACGGTGATAACATCGGGAACAGCCTGATGACCCCAAATACCGTCGAATGCGACTATGTTATCGGGCCACATTTTGCCCGCCGTCAGATGCGTGAACAACTCGAGCGTTCGAGCGCCGCCGGTGCCACCGTTGGGGCACACCGCAATCGCGACATCACGGCTGACACCCCCATTGATCCATACCAACTTCTCGCAAGGGTCTGACTGGTATTCATACTGGCGTACGGACCTCGCTAGGGGCAAACCAGTCCTGCTGTCGAAGATGAGGATGTCGAAATCGCCTTTGGCCGAACCAAAGGGCTCATCCCACTGCATATAAACTGAAAGCGCTCCCCCAGATGGGACGTACGCGTAGAGGTACGGGTGGGCTGATCCGGTCCCGGAGAAGTCTTGGTATCCCCTGCTGTTGATTTTGACCGACCCTTGGTAGTGTGCGTCCCCGTAGTTCCCAGCGCTGGTCACGTAGACGAGCCGATGGGTGGTGAGAAGGTTCTCGAGATGGTCGGCGATCTCACCTTTCTCGAAGAATGGCTGATTGAGCCAGGTTATGTCGTCGACGATCACGGTGCACCCTGCCGCGACCAGGTTGTCGATCGCCCGGTTGAAGTCGGATGCGTTCCCACCATTGTCGTGGAAATAGAGTTCGGCCTGAGGGGCAACGTCATGGATAATCTCGAGCATCGCGGTCCCCTCGCCGCCGCCATGTTCATCGCTGAGGACCCACACTCTGTCCAGATCGCCACTGGTCTGGGAAGAGCCAATACCGTCTACACCGTCGGAGATAACGCCGATCCGGATGCCTGCGCCGGTAAGGCCCTGTGCCCGAAGCACATCAGTGCCCATCACCGCGTCGCCCGTCGTCATGACACTCCCCGTGGCAGTTATCGGCGACTCTGACTCTGTTTCGGGGCCAATTTCGGCGGGGGGTGTTGAGAGAGCCGGATCTGTGCTAGAATCATGCTCGAAGACTGCCGAATCATTCGAATCAGGCACAACGGCTGCAGCGGGGGCGGCGACAGACGCAAGGGCTGCCCCGGTCAGAAGAACGAGGAGCAACACGGCACCCACGTCGCAATGCCCCCGGAGTATCTTTGGAGTCATGGGAATCGAACAGTGCGGCTCCGCAGACTCGGGGGCCGATATATAGACCCGCTCATCGCCCCACAGCAAAAGCGTTGCGTTTTCGTTCTCCCATGCAGAGGCCGAGGGCTCTGCATAGAGCAGGCTTCGAGGAAGGTCCAGAGGCTTCTCCCTCTCGGCACCGCCACCGATACGCCCGGATGGCCTCAATCCTCTCCTCCTCGCCCATCGCTGTGAACGAGCCGGGGATCCCCGTTGCGGCCCTGCCTTAAAAGATTGGGGCTGTGGGAACTGGAGAGGTAGGCAGCGTCGTGCAAATCGGCGGCAGCATTGCAGGGGTTGTGGTGGTAAGAGGTATCGGCACGGTCGTCCAAATCGGTCTCGTGGACATCGGGGTAACGATCGGGGCGCCGATATGGTTGAAGAGCCAGACGACATCGGCGAAGTCGACGCGACTGCTCCGTCAGTGGTTTCGGGATTGTGGATGCGGGATACCCAGGTTCACATGTTGATCCCGGGTGGAAGTCGGAGTATCCGATGGGATCATTTGCCGACCATGAGATCGTAGCTAACTAAGAACGCGTCTATAGCAGCCTGCATGAATTCTATCTACTCTAACGAGAGGGGCAGGATCGCGCGGATTGCATGGAAATTTTGCTAACTGTTTCCGCTCTTCCGGATGATTGCCACCTTAGCAGCGTCGACCTCAGGGACTGTGACAGAATTCCAGAAGATCGCGGTATATTCTTTGAGACCTCGAACGACGCCGCAGACTTCGATCACATCTCCTTCGAGATATCGAGGGCCCTTGTAGTTCACCCAGATCACATCATCGGCGTAGCTGAAATATTGGCTCTCCTTTGTCGAAACGCGGAAAACGTATTCGTCCTCAGCGAACGGGTTCTTGGATATCTGTTCGATTTTGCCGCGGAACAAGACTGTTTGATTGACGTATTCCTCGTTGTATCGGAAGAGGTCATCGTATGGAACTGTCAGGGCATTCGTGAAATCAGGTGGTGCGATAGGCTTGACAGGCGGTTGTGATACGATGAGAAATACGATCAGAAGAGGCACCACGACGAAGGCGGCCATCTTCCCCTTCGGTGTCGTCGCATAAGGGAGGTTTCCGAGATTCATATCCCGGGCCATCCGATACCCATCCCAGACGCCAAATCCCCACACGCAGAGCCCGGGAATAATCAGGAGAAGAAGGCCTATTGCCGTCCCTCCAAACACTAGGCAGCCCCGCCCGAGGCGCCCGTTGTAGACCTGACCGAGACCGGGCACGAGTAACGAGAGAACGGCGGCGATTGTCTGGTCTTTCCTCTGTAGATGGCCGGAGCCTGCGGAGAGGACATGCCCATTGCGGCTTGCGCCCCCGAGGTGATACCCACACCCTGCGCAGATCCGCGGCTCCCCCGTCGGCCATCGATCGAGCCGGTGAGGGAGTGTCTGGCCGCAGTTCTGGCAATAGCCAGTTCCCGCTTTAGCCGGGAATGGCGACGGTGGTGCTCGCGGAATTACTGGATCTTCTCGGCCACCTATCGACTGGAGTCTGTCTACATCTCGGCCGCAGTGTGGGCAATATCGGGGAGAGTGCGGTGCTTCGCCATCGGGAGGGGAAAACTCCCCGCCGCAGTACATACAGAACCGATTCGGTACTGCGCCCCGGCTTTCCTGAGGGCGAACTCGCCTGAACCC
>DUGU01000053.1 GCA_013331215.1 Methanoregulaceae archaeon | reverse complement strand
AAGGACCGGCGGAGCGCCGATTCGTGCGAGCCCCTGTCGGTACTCGGGCTCAAGTGTCTTCCATTTCGTCTGATCGTTGTTCGCGTTCAGGATCCACGGGTCCGCACCGATGATGACTGTCCGAGGCAGTCGATCCTTCTCAGCATATAACTCAAGAATCGCGATGTCATCTTCGAGCGTGGCAAGCGATACGGCATGATTCAGAAAGATCTTGTCGGGGTTGATCCGGCTCATGCAGGTGCAGTTATGAATCTGATAGGATCTGCTCGAACCGAGAACAATCTCGTCGACCTGGCGGTGATCGTTCTGGATCAGGATCTTCTGAAGTAGCCGCTCATCGTAGTTTTTGATATTACCGACATTATTGCCCGACAGCAAGAGCCCCGCAACACCTTCTTCATACGCATTCCCGTCGGACAGCCCCGACTCCTCGATATACGAGACCGTTGCAGCAACGCCGAGTAACACTCCCGCAACGAGGAGAAAGACGAGGAACTGTCGGATTTCGGTCATGGCTCTCCTAAAACTGGAAGTACAGGAACTCCGACGTTGTCTGCACCGAGATGATCGCAAGGAACGCCACAAGGCCGACGATCGCGGACCAGCGAGTCGACAATCCGTACGAGATTCGGAGCCTCAACGGATCGATCCTTTGTATCCGGTACTGTTTGTCGCTCGCCAACGCGGTCTGAAAATCCCGTGTCATGTCATAGAGGTTCGGGAGAAAGAGCGCGATCGCGAGCGCGGCCGCGATGCTCACCACCGCCACGGCGGGGTCCACGTTCGAGAGAGGAAAGAGGCCTACGTGGACGATGGCCGACGATGTAGGCACGCTCGCGCCATTCCCTCCGACCATTCCGTTCAGGATCCTCATCGCGCTCTCCACCGAGTCCGCCCGGAAGAAGACCCAGCCGACGATCACCGCGAGAAAAGTCACGATCCAGTTGACGTAGGTGTGAAGCACGATCTCCGTCCTTCGCCAGAGGTGATTGGCGGCGAGAAAGGTCCCATGCAGCCCGCCCCAGGCAATGAACGTCCACCCGGCTCCATGCCATAGGCCGCCGATGAGCATGGTGATGATGAGATTCCAGAGCTGGTTCGGCAGGGCGACCCGGTTTCCGCCGAGCGTGATGTACACATAATCGCGCAGGAAGTTCGAGAGCGTGATGTTCCAGCTCCGCCAGAAGTCGATGACCGACGTCACCCTGTACGGCGAGAAGAAATTGAGGGGAAACCGGATGTTGAAGAGGAGGGCGATCCCGATGGCCATATCGCAGTATCCGGAGAAGTCGAAGTAGATCTGGAGCGTGTAGGCGAGCGCACCTGCCCACGATTCCACGAGCATCGGTACGCCGCCGTTGGCAACCGCAGTAAAGATCGGCGTCGCGACGGTCGCAAGCGTGTCCGCGATGATGACTTTCTTGGCGAGGCCGAAGAAGAAGAAAAAGACGCCGAGATTGATATTCGTCCAATCCACCCGGCTCCTGGCCGCATCCTCCATCTGGGGGATCATGGCGGCATGGTGGTAGATCGGCCCTGCGATCAGGTGGGGGAAGAACGAGACGAACTGGACGTACGAGAGCGGGCCGATCCGCTCGACGTTCCCGCGGTACGCGTCCACGATGAAGGCGATCTGGGTGAAGGTGAAGAACGAGATCCCGAGCGGGAGGAGGATCTCCTGGAGAGGAACCGAGACTCCGAAGACCTGGTTGAGATTGCCGATCGCGAAGTTGAAGTACTTGTAATAGCCGAGGAGCCCGAGATCGACGAGGATGCCCGCCCAGAGGGTGAACGGCATCAGCGCTGCTCGATCCGGATGCCGGTTCTCTCTGATCAGCAGCCACCCGATGGTGTAATTGAACGCGATCGAGACGAGGAACAGGGGAAGGTACTCGGGGATCAGCTGGAAGTAGAAGAACAGGGAGGCGACTGCCAGGACGATCTGCCCTCGTTTACCTCCCAGAAGGTAGTAACCGCCGGCGACCAGCGGCAGGAAGAGGAAGATGAAGGGCAGGGAGTTGAAGAACACTGCGGGTCACCAGGTCAATTCTGCCAATGTGCGTGCGCTTACGATGCGGGGACGACGTGTCATGTTGTCTCTGAGCAACACGAACACCACCGACCGGGGATTCAGTTCACCTTGAGAGCACTCAACATGTATATCTCTTCCGACTTCATGTTTTGTTGAATACGCCAATGCCATCTTCTCAGGAGATCGCCGGGAGCTTCACGACAGTGGTATAGCCCGGGATTATATGGCCGTCGGAGTCAGCCCGGCGGCGCAATTCCGAAGGTGGCGTCGATCCAGGCAGCGATCTCGTCGCGGGTCGACCGGAAGGCGGCCAGCCGCTCCTCGTCCGTGCCGGCCGCGGCGCCCGGGTCGGGGAAGCTCGCGTGGATCATTCTCTTCGCCCCGGGGAACATCGGGCACGTTGCTGCCGCCGCATCGCAGACCGTGACCACGACGTCCATCTCCTCGCCGATAAACGCGCCGAGGTCCTTCGAGTGCTGAGCGGAGATGTCGATCCCGATCTCTGCCATGACCCGGACCGTGAGCGGGCTGATCGCGGAGGCGACCGTGCCGGCGCTGAAGGCCTCGTATCGGTCGCCGTACCGGGCCCGGAGGTAGCCCTCGGCCATCTGAGAGCGGGCTGCGTTGTGGCTGCAGATGAAGAGAACTCGCTTCATAGGCCCCCCTGGTCGACGGCGCATCGTGCGCCGGGATCATCGGGGTACCATCGCCGCCTGATCCAGAGCGCGACGTTGACGAGCCCGATCAGGACCGGGACCTCGACGAGCGGCCCGATCACGGTCGCGAACGCGACCTGCGAGCCGATCCCGAAGACCGCGACCGCGACTGCGATCGCGAGCTCGAAGTTGTTGGATGCAGCCGTGAACGAGAGGGTCGCCGAGCGCGGGTAATCGACGTTGAGCCTGTGGGCCATCCAGAATGATGCGAAGAACATCACGACGAAATATACTAGGAGCGGGATGGCGACCCGGACTACATCGAACGGGACCTGGACGATGTATCCGCCTTTGAGCGAGAACATCACGATGATCGTGAAGAGCAGCGCGATGAGCGTGAGCGGCGAGATCCGGGGGATGA
>DUGU01000112.1 GCA_013331215.1 Methanoregulaceae archaeon | reverse complement strand
CGATAAGGTTATTGAATGCGACCCGCACGGGTTCAGGGGCGGAGCTACGCGAAGCCGTCGGCCTCCAGCCGGACCACCTCGGTCACCCCGCCCGGGACCGTGACCACATCCTCGACGAGCACATCGGGGTCGAGCTCGTGTTTCCGGAGCGACCGAGCGCAGGCCATGATCCGGACGCCTCTTACCTGTAATTTCCGCATGGCATCGATATGGGCACTCCCCGGCGCGAGGGCCCCGACCGCGTCCCCGTTCAGGACCATCACGACCTCGACCTCCCTCCCGAAATCGTCGAGTAAGTTCCTGACGTTCCTGAGCGCCCGGTCCACCCGCGCCTCCTCGGGAACGTGGACGACTGCACGGTGCATCTCAGATCACCCTGAACGCCGGCGGGCGCTCTCCACGGTAGGGGCGCTGGTCCGCGAGGAGCCGCTCCATTGCCGTGAGAGCCGTGATGCCGGTCCCGCTGCGCTCCTCACCGAGGCCGGCCGGGACACCCTGGATCGTTACGAACGCAGCCCGATAGCGCCCGGCCGGATCGAGCCGACGCCCCTCCGCCCAGCAGGCCTGGACGCGATGGCCCGGCGGGTTCTCGAGCTTCATGTAGCAGACGAGGCCCTGGCACCGCTTCACGTACCCTCCCATCTGGCCGAACGGGTCGCAGGCAAACGTCCGCTCGAGATTCTGCTCGAGCATGCCGAGCACCTCCGCCCCCGTGAGGGTGACTGTCATCACCTCCGGGTCCATGGGCACGATGTCGTAGAGGTCGTTCAGCGTCATCGAACCCGGGAGGATCGGGGCGCCGTACCGCCACCCGTTCGAGAACGCGAGGTCTGCATCGGTCTCGCGGCGGAGCGCGGCGAGGAGCAGGTCGTCCGTGGACGAGCCGAACATCTCGCCGCGATAGAGCGGAACTGCGGTCTGGCCCACGACCCTGCCGAGCTCCTCGCGGAACGGCGCAGTCGCCTCATCGGCAAGCGCTTCGACGGCCGGGTCGGTCGGGCAGCCCTCCCCAACCTCGATGAGATGATGCGCGTGCCCGGCAACCCGCCCGCTTCGGACTGCAAGGTCGAGTCGGCCGACGAACGAGCCGTGGACCCCGGACTGGATCAGAAGCGCTCCGTTCACCTCAATCGGTGCCTCGAGGCGGTGATGCGTGTGCCCGGAGAAGAGGACATCGATCCCGTCCGTCGCCGTGGCGAGCCGGACGTCCTGCGGCAGGCCCAGGTGACTGAGCACGACCACCAGGCCCGCGCCCGCATCCCGGAGGTCCGCGATGATATCCGGCAGCTCGCGAATCCCATCCGTGAAACGGAGTCCCTCCGCGAACGACGGGGGCATGACCTTGTCCAGGATCGTCGCGGCGATGCCGGCCACGCCGATCGTGAGGTCCGGGGTCTCGACCAGGATCGACGGGGGAAACGGCCGGCTTCCGCTCGCGCGGTCATAGCAGTTCAGCGCGAGCACGGGGTAGTCGAGCAAGGCCGCGAGCTCGCGGAGGCGGGCCGGGCCGTACGCGAAGTCCCAATGGGCCGTCATAGCCGCAATCCCGAGCGCGTTCAGTACCGGGACCATCGCGGCCCCGCGGGTCTTCAAGGCCGGCGCGGTCCCGTGAAGGGTGTCCCCGCAGTCGAGGAGCAGGGCCTTTCCGCCGGTCTCTGCCCGTACCAGATTGACAAGCCCGGCGATCCGGGCGTACCCGCCCGCCGGCCGGAAGACTGGCCCCTCTCCCTCCCAGAAGACCTCGGGGTGGGGCTCGAGGTACGCGTGCGTATCGTTCAGCTGGAGGAGCGTCAGCTCTCCGTCGGCCATGGCCCCGAATACGGCAGTGGCGTGAATAAATGTTCTGGAGGAGAGAGGGGATCAGACCCGCTCGATCGTAATCCGGACCTGATCGCCGCTCGCGAACCCGTGCCCCTTCGGCACGTCGATGTTGAACCAGAGCGCGCCCGTGCTCGACTGAGTCTCGTCCTGGGCCATCAGGCAGTCCTTATCATCGTCCACCTGGGCCACGAACTCGATTCGCGAGACGAACTCGACGCGCGCCACGCGGGATTACGCCCCCTTCGGAGTGACCATCCAGGTCGTGCTGTTGGAGTAGGACCAGCGGATGATGGTCAGATCCTCGCAGATCTCGGCCAGGATCGCCATGTTGGTCCCGACCTCCTTGGAGGAGAGCCCGAGGTCGCGGGCGATGTATTTCGACTTGTAGTAATACTTCCCCTTGCGAAGCGCCGTCCGCAGGTAGAGAACGATCCGCTCCTGGCTATCGTTGTAGCTCTCGCGGATACGGCTTGCGGTCGACATATCCCTGTCCATTGGTGCATCTCTCGTATATATAATTGTTACATTCCCTTTACGTGCTTATTTGGTCCGATACACCGTTCGAGGAAGATCCGACGGTGGATGATTCGCCAAGCGATGATCAGCTGGGCCACGTCGACCGCAGTCACGTACTCCCGTCCTCGGGCGATCGCGATCGGCCGGACATGGGTCTGCTCCTCGATCGACTGCTCGAGCCGACTGACCACGTGACCTCCGAGCTCGCCGTCGAAGACGACCTCGCCCCGGCGTCTGCGCGGGTCTTCGTGGTTAATGAACTCGAGCATGAAGTTCCGCTCGGCCAGCGAGAGGATTGCGAAGAGGTCGATCCCGAGGTCGACGTCCCCGACCGTCTGGTCCATCGGGTCCTGGATTAACGAGACCTGGTAGACGTTCCGGGTCTGGGCGAGGGCCGAGCCGTATTTCGAGTGGGAGATCCGGACCACGACGTCGGCAAAGCCGCGCTGGGGCGCGATATACCGGAGGTAGTCGGGTTGCCGTTCGAGGATCTCCCTGAGCACCTGGTCGCGGTCGTACCCGCGTTTGGCCATGTCGCGCCGGATCTTCCAGGCTTCCTTGACCTCGCGGTCGGGCTCGACGAAGAGAGAGAAGTCGAGGAGTTCGCGGAGGTGGGGTGTGAAGAGCGTATGCAGCCCCTCGAGGATTACGATCTTGCCCGGCGCGAACGGGACGGGCGCGCCGAAGGTTCCGACGGCGTGGTCGTAGATCGGCTTCATGATCGACCGCCCGGCTTTGAGCTCGGCCAGGTGCTCCTCGATCAGGTCGATCCGATTTGCTGCCGGGTCGAGCGGGGTCACGCCCATCTCGCGCCGCTGTGCGCGATCGTAGAGGTGGTAGTCGTCGAGGGTGATCGTCGTGACCAGATCCTCGCCGAAGATCTCGCGGATCGACTGGGTGAACGTGGTCTTGCCCGAACCGCTATCGCCGGCCACCCCGATGGCGAAGACGCAGGGCGAGGCGCGGATGATCTCCTTGAAGTTCAGACCGTTGTTGGTGCTGTTCTGCCCCGCTGCGCCCGGCGTTGCTCCCATTGCCATGCTCCCAGCTCTACGGGTCCGCCCCGGATATAGCGTTTTGGGTTCCTGCATTCGACTGCCGGAGCGGTGCCGCCCCGGGGTAGAACGTAAGGGTGCGGTCCGGCCGCGAACTCTATTTTTCAGATACCACAATACGATCTCTAGCAGCCGGGGTAGAACGTAAGGGTGCGGTCCGGCCGCGAACCCTGGAGGAACCGGCGGGGGATGAGGTCGAGCCAGTTTCCGGCCGAGCTGAAGAAGAGCTCCGCAATCGCGGAGAAAGTCGATCACAGCGGTCGCAATGACCTGGACAGGACGGGTCCCGACCCGGGAAAAAAAGGGAGGCGGGTACTCGTCACTGAGCCGAGACACCTCATGAACCGATCGCACGGTAGATCCCCGTGAACGTCCCCGCGATCGCGTCCCAGCGGAAACGGCTCTCAATCTTCTGCCGGCCTTCGGCGCCGAGAGCCCTGAGCCTCGACGGGTTGCCGATGACCCGGTTGATCCCCTGCGCGATGGCTGCGGAGCTGACCGCGACCTTCACACCGTCGATGAGGTGGTCGATGTTCTCTGAGAGGCCGCCGACATTCGTCGCGACCACGGCCCGCGAGGCCGACCAGGCCTCGAGCAGGACGAGCCCGAACGGCTCGTTCCGGCTCGGGATCACCACGAGGTCGGCTGCATTGAGGAGGCGGACGTACTCGGCGTCCGGGATCAGACCGAGGAACCGAACCGGCATGCCCCGGACTGTGGCCTGGAGGCCGGCCAGCATCAGCCCGTTGCCGGCGATCAGGAGATGGGCGTCGGGGTGCTCGCCGAGCACATCCGGTACGCCGTCGAGGAGGAGGTCGGGTCCCTTCTGGTGCTCTAGCCGGCCGATGAAGAAGATCATGGGCGCGTCCGGGGGGACGCCGTACTCCTTCTTGACCATCTCGGCGCTGACGGTCCGTTGGTATTCCCGCGGGATCACGCCGTTCGGGACGACCTCGCACTTCTCCTCGGGGATCTCGTAGAGGCTGACCACCTCGTCCCTGAGTACCCCCGAGACCGCTGTCACCTGCTGGGCGAGGTGCGCACCGGTCCGCTCGATCTCCGTGATGTCCCGATAGATCTGCTCGGTCCCGACCGTGTTGCCGTGCCGACCGAACTCGGTCGAGTGGAATGAGAAGATCGTGTCCCGATCCTGCAGGGCTCGGAGCGCCTCGACCGTATGCCAGTCGTGGAAATGGAGGTAGTCGAAGTTGCCGTCGACCTGAGCAAAGCGGTCGACCATCTGTCTGCTCATCGATCGGCAATAGTCGACGATGTTCTCGCCCTCAGGTTGGCAGTAGTGGTAGGAGACCCCGGCGACCTCGCGATCGGGAGACTCGCCGCGGGTGAAGAAGTGGACCTCGTGGTTTTTCGCGAGCGCCTCGGCCAGATGAGTGGCCGCGTTGGCGAGCCCGCCGAGCCGGACCGCGTGGAGCGACTCCCAGCAGAAGAAGCCTAACTTAAGCGACTCCATAGAACCTCCCGTGCCTCGTCGAGCCGCTCGGCGATCCCGGCCGGATCGTCAAGCCCCTCGATCCGTACGGCCACTTCGCCGTCGCCGACCGCCTCGCGCAACCAGCGGGCTAAGTCTCCGCGAGCCTGGTGGTACAGGACCGACTCCGGCGGCACTTCCCGTACGAGGGCCGCGAACGAGTCGAGGCTGTACGCCGTGTGCCCGTTGCCGCCACCCGGTGTCCGGAAATGGAACGCGAGCCCCGGTGGGAGTGTGCGGAGCGCATGTGCCGCCGCCTCGTCGTGCATGGCTGCCGCTCCCTGCTCGGTGAACGCTGCGATCGCCTCCATGTAGGTCTCGAAGGCCTCTTCGGGCTGCTGGTGGGCGAAGAGGCCGTGGATCTCTCCACACCCGCCGTCCTTCATGGCCATGTAGTAGAAGTGGTCGCTGATCTGAAGGTTGCGCCAGAGCTCCTGATCGTTGGCGAAGACCTCGGCCCGCTCTACGGCCGCGATCGCGGCGAGCTGCATCGCATTGCCGGTCCACGCCGAGAGGTCCTTCTCCCGGTCCGCCCACGAGATCGGCTCGGGGATGCTCAGGATGTCCTCGGGCTGGTGCTCGGCGATCACACGGCGAGGCAGGGTCGTGGTGACGCCACGCTCGGCGAGCGCGTCCGGCAGGGCGCGGAGGAAATCGAGGATTCCCGTCTCGGCGCCGAAGTGTTCGCCGTAGGTCTCGAAGTCCTTGAAGACCGAGACGACAGGATCGGCGATAGAAGCCACCTCGTCCGCGTACGCTCCGACCTCGAGGGTCTCGGACGGACTATGGCGCTCTGCTAGCGAACCACCGTAGCGGTAAGCGATCTCGTCCGAGAGATGGGTGTTCCGGAGGAGAGTCGGCATGCCCATGCAGAGATAGAGCCGGTTCGGTGATCGGTCCCCGAGGACCCACGGCACCCCCTCCGTATACGCGGCGAGGAACCCGAGTTCTCCCGCCTTTTCCGCGATTTCGTTCGAATAGATGAACTCGGTGTTTTCGAACGTGACGGGACGGACATGGAAGAGGTCCCAGAGCGCGTCCATGTGCTGATAGACCTGTTTTGCGAACTCCGTCTTATCATGGAAAAGGGACGCGACGGAGTGGTAGTAGGTCTGGGCAAGCACCTCGGCGTTGCGGTGTCGGGCCACCTGGCCGAAGAGGTCGAGCGTATCCGGGCGCCAACGCTCGAGCTGCTCGATCAGCGTCCCCGAGAATGAGAAGGCGAACTGGTGGCCGGCGTCGAGATTATCGAGTACAGTGCGGACGGCTGGGTCGTAGCAGCGGTTCGCGACCCGCTCCAGAATCTCGCGGTTAATCGGGTCGAAGTACCGGTCGGGTTCGGCGGGGGCCGGTTCGGAGCGGAATGCTCTCCTCAGCCGCAGTGGCTGGTGGACCTCGAATCCTAGGACGATCTCGGGAATGATGCACACCTCCTGTAGCGACGGTGGCCGGACATGCTGGGAGTGGCTACGGCGTCGCTGGCCGTCTCACCTATTGCAGGATAGGTAGTGCTGCCGAGGAGGGTATAAGAAGTTTCCGGGAAAACGGACTGTAATTAGGCATAATGGGACAAAAGGGACTGAAATAATGCAACAAAACGTATATACAACTTAGATAATTCAAATGCCGCAGGACCTTTTCCGCGCCGTCCTGGACGACCTGCCGCACGGAGACGGACTTGACGGTGAAGCTTGAATAGTGGCGCCTCCCATCTGTATACATGCCCCGCCGCCGGATCACGTTCTCGCGGAACGTTTTCCTGCCACTGACGACGGTCTGCAGGAACCGGTGCGCGTACTGCGGCTTTCGCCGACCTGTCGGGCCCGGGTGCCTGATGCGCCCCGGCGAGGTCGGGACCGTCCTCGACGAGGGCGCCCGCACGGGCTGCACGGAGGCCCTTTTCACCTTCGGCGAGCGGCCGGAGGAGGTGCCCGGCTTCGGGGCCGAGCTCGGAGCCGTCGGTGAGGTGTCCGTCCTCGACTACTGCCGCCGGCTCTGCGTCGACGCGATCGGCCGCGGGCTCCTGCCCCATACGAACGCGGGGGTGCTCGACGAGGACGAGCTCTCGTCGCTCGCGGAGGTGAACGCGAGCATGGGGCTGATGCTCGAGACGACGGCGAGAGTGAAAGCGCACGAGGGCTCGCCGGGGAAGGATCCCGCGGCGCGGCTCGCCACGATCGAGGCAGCGGGCCGTCTCCGGATCCCGTTCACGACCGGGCTCCTGCTCGGGATCGGAGAGACAGCGGCGGACCGCCTCGAGTCGCTCGAGTCGATCGCGGCCCTGCAGCGGCGGTACGGTCACATCCAGGAGGTGATCCTCCAGAACTTCGCGCCGCAGGACGGCACGGGCATGGCCGGCGCGTCGACGATTGGGCCCGCCGAGTACTGCGCGACTGTCCGGCTGGCCCGGGAGGTGCTGCCGGCTGAGGTCGCGGTCCAGGTCCCACCGAACCTCGCGGACGCGGCCGCCCTCGTCCGATGCGGCGCAGACGATCTGGGCGGTGTCTCGCCCTGTTCGATCGACCACATCAACCCCAACCACCCCTGGCCGGCCGTCGACGAGCTCAGGCGCGCCGTCGCGCCCGATGCCGAGCTGGTCGAGCGGCTGTGCATCCACCCCCGCTTTGTAGATCGGGGCTGGTACTCGACGACCCTGGCGCCGCTCGTCCGACGCCTCTCCGAACGAATCAGGGAGCAACAGCAGTGAGCGAGGAGTTACTCTACGCAGGGAAGGCGAAGTCGGTCTACCGATCTGATTCGCCCGGCGAACTTATCGTGGTCTTCCGCGACGACATTACCGCCTTCGACGGCGGCAGAAAGGACGTACTCTCCCGAAAGGGAGAGTACAACGCCCGGGTCTCGGCCCATCTCTTCGAGCTTCTAGAGGAAGCCGGGGTTCCGACCCACTTCCTCCGGCTCGAGGGCCCGGCAAGGATGCGCGTGCGCCGGCTCGCGATGGTCCCGCTCGAGGTGATCGTCCGGAACCGCGCGGCCGGCTCGCTCGTGCGGAACTACCCGTTCGAATCGGGGGAGCCTCTCGACCCGCCCCTGATCGTGATCGACCACAAGGACGACGCCCGCCACGACCCGATGGTCAACGACGAGATCATCCTGGCGCTGGGCCTGCTCGGACGAGCCGAGCTCGACGCGATGAAAGCGCTCGCCCTACGGGTGAACGGAGTCCTCCTCGAGCTCTTCGGCGCCTGCGGTCTCGACCTCGTCGACTTCAAAGTCGAGTTCGGGCGGGACGAGTGGGGCCGGCTCCGGCTCGGCGACGAGGTCAGCATGGACTCCATGCGCCTCTGGAGTCGAGAGACGGGAGAGTCGCTCGACAAGGACGTCTACCGGCTCGGAACCGGTGACGTCCTCGGCGCGTACGCGCGGGTGGCCGAACGGCTCGGCCTGGAGATGTAGTATGCAGTTCGACGTCATCATCACGATTGCACTAAAGGAGGGGATGCTCGACCCCGAAGCGCGGGCGATCCGGAACGCGCTCGAACACCTCGGTATCCCGACGCTCTCGCTCTCGACGGCCCGCCGGGTCCGACTGGGGCTCGAAGCCCCGACGCGGGATGAGGCCGAGGCGCGGGCGCGCGAGTGCTGCGAGCGCCTCCTTGCGAACCCGGTGATCCACCGGTACGAGATTGAGGTCGCCTGATGCGGTTTGCCGTGATCCGGTTCGGCGGGTCGAACTGCGACCTGGACACGGTCCACGCCCTCAAGGAGGTGATCGGCGTCCCGACGGACCTGATCTGGTACCGGGACGGACTCCGGCGCGAGTACGACGCAGTCGTGCTCCCCGGCGGCTTCTCGTACGGCGACTACCTTCGGGCGGGTGCGATCGCGGCCCGGACGCCCATAATGGCCGACGTACTCCGGCACGCCGGCGCCGGCGGGCTTGTGCTCGGCATCTGCAACGGCGCACAGATCGGCGCCGAGAGCGGGCTCGTGCCCGGGGTCTTCACGCGCAACGAGGTCCCCCGGTTCGTCTGCCGACCCGCCCACCTCCGCGTCGAGACGGCGGAGAGCCCTTTCACGCTCCTCTTCAAGCGGGGGGACGTGATCCGGCTGCCCGTTGCGCACGGCGAGGGGCGCTACGTCGCGCCCTCCGAGACGATCACGCGACTGAACCGGGAGCGACGCGTCGCGTTCCGGTACTGCGACGCGGAGGGGCAGGTCACGGCCGAAGCGAACCCGAACGGCTCGGTCGACGGGATCGCGGGCGTCCTCTCGGAGAAGAGGAACGTGCTCGTGATGATGCCCCACCCCGAGCGTGCGAGCGAACTCGTGCTCGGCTCCGATGACGGGCGCCGGATCTTCGAGTCGATGATCGCTCACTGCTGCCGGAGCGGGAAAGACTGATGCCCTCGCCCGGCAAGGAGATGTCAATATGAGTGAACAGGACCCGGCGACGGATGAGGAGATGCACGCGTGGGCCGAGCGCGAAGCGGAGATCTCCGGTTTCCGATTGAACCCGGATGAACGCCAGCGCAGGACCGTGATAAAGGGGCTCGCTCGGAACCGGGAGCGGTTCGGCGCCCAGTACTGCCCATGCCGCATCCGGAGCGGCGACCCCGAGAAGGATGCCGCGATCGTCTGTCCGTGCATCCATCGCGAGGAGGAGATCGCCGAGCAGGGGAGGTGCCACTGCAACCTCTTTCATGCGCCCGAGCCATAACGACGAACTCCGTCGCAGTCATCGCCACCTTTTTTCCCTGCAGCGCCCTACTCCTGCCGATCGAGCATGCGATACACAGCAGCGGTGCTTGCGGCACTCTTCTGCATCTGCGGAGCCGTCGTGGTGGTCACGGCGCTCACGCCGACTCCGACGGTCGATACAGCGACCGCCGACCATTTGATCCGGACCTCCGCCGTCGGCGAGGTCGTCTCGTCGCCCGACCGGGCGGAGATCCAGATCGGTGTCGAGACTGAGAACGTCGACGTACAGGCGGCCCAGAGCCAGAACGCGGAGCGGATGACCAACGTCACAAACGCGATGAAGGCCCTCGGGATCCCCGATGACCACCTGACCACGACTGGATACACGGTCACCCCCGTTTACGACACCGGCCCGACGCCGGTGCCGCTGTCGCTCGGCCAGCGGAAGCCGACCACGTACCGAGTCTCGAACACGCTTCTCGTCAGGGTCGACGACGTGGCGCGGGCTGGCGTTGTGATCGACACAGCCGCCGCGTCCGGCGCGAACCAGATCAACTCAATCGCATTCCTTTTCTCCGAGCAAAAGGGCGCGACACTCCGGGCCCAGGCGCTCGCACAGGCCGTCAATCAGACGCGGACCGATGCAGGGACGGTCGCGTCCGCGCTCGGGGTGCGACTCCTCGACGCCCGCGAGGTTCAGGTCGACTCGGGCGCAACACCGATCGTCTACGACAGCAGAACCGGGACGGCGGCCGATACGGCTATACCGTCGACCCCGATCCAACCCGGTACCCTGAAGGTCACGGCGAGCGTCCAGGTTGCCTGGGCCTATGCGTGACACAGCGGCCCGGGCCGTCGCCTCTTTTTACGGGATAAAGACGAAGTAGAGCGTTATCGACCGGGCGTCGGGCTCGACATGGACGTGCTCGAGGCTGCAGGTGAGCCCGAGCCCCTCTGTGAGCATGCAGGCGATGAGGCTGCAGATGGGGCAGGGGTGGACCCGGCAGCAGACGGGGAAGTCCTGCTTGAGCTCGGTGCATATCGAGAGAAGCCGATAGTTCTGGAGCTCGACCAGGATGTAGCCCTCCCGCCGCACAGGAACGACACGATCCGCTACCTCGAGCACGTCCTCGCAGACCTCCTGGATCGCGGTCAGCACATCCTCCTCGCGCACGGGCAGGCGCAGCGAGTATGACCGCTTCAGCATCTCGAAGAGCTGCATCCCCGATGGGACGTGGTACTGGCCGCGCAGGGACCGCCCGCCGATATACGCGACATCCCTGCTCTCCTGCGGCGACGCCGTCGCCGAAGCGGGGATGAACTGGAGGATGTTGTCGCCCTCACGCTCGGGCGGCAGGTAGTAGGTCATGCTGTCACGCGGGAGCGCCCGGCAGTCCACGCTCACGCCGGCGTTGAGGGCCTCCTGGAGGGTCTTGGCCGAGATACCGCGGGCGCTGTTCAGCACGACGGCACCCGCGAAGACGCAGACTACGCCCACAAGCGAAGTCGCGACCGTTATCACCCGCTCGATCGGGATGTAAGCGCCGATCAGGGGGATGCTGATCGCGGGCAGCCCAACCAAGAACTGCTCGAAGAAGAGCGCGACGAAGAGGGCCGCCCCGAGCATCCGGACCACGAGCAACCGCCGCGCGTACCTGGGCCGCGAGTAGATCGGGGTGATCAGGATCGCAATCACCATAAGCCCGATCAGACCGAGGACAAAGTAGATCTCGGCGTTGACGTAACCTGAGATGATCATCAGGACGATTATCAGGAGGAGCCAGCCGAGCAGGGCGCTGACAGCGAGGTAGCGTTTCTTCATCCGTGCACCTACTAGTCGGCCCGGGCGGGACATAATCGTATCGCACCCGAAAAAATCGGGACCCGCCCCGCGCCGTCGGCCCCAATCGAACCCCTAACCGTTCCGATCGGAACGAAGGAGGAGGTGAGCCTCGAGCCCTGTCACATCGCCAGCCGCATTGCGGGACGGCACGAGGCTCGCAATCAGGGTGGTCTCGGTCCCGTCGTCGCGGCGAAGGACGAGCTCCTGCTCCTCAGGGGACCGCCCCGCCGCGATCCCGGCCAGGAAGGCCGGGCCGAGATCGAGACCGGAGCCCGTAAAAAGCTGGTCGATGGGCATGCCCACGAACGCGGCCGCGCGCCTGCCGGCGATCCGTTCGAAGAGCGGGGAGGCGTAGGTGATCCGCCCATCCGACCCGGTGCCGAAGAGAATGTTGTGCCCGGCCTCCGAGATCTCCCTTAGCCGCCGGAGAGAGAGGTAGAGTGCGTCGTCGATCCGGTTCCGCTCGGCGAGCACGGTCTCGAGCCGGCGGAGCTCGGAGATGTCCTCATACACAAGGTAGTGGTTCCCGTCCGAGAGCCGCCGCCGCCGGCAGACGACCTCACGCACCTCGCCGCTCCGGGTCCGGAGGTGGAAGATGCGGGGCTCGGGCGCCGTCCACGACGCGGCCTCGCGGTCCCACTCGACGGCCATGGCCGAGCGATAGTCCGGGTCGGGGTAGGCGAGCTCGAACCAGCGGTCGATGGTCCCGATCTCCTCGGCCGTGTACCCGAAGGTCTCGGAGAAGCGGCTGTTCACATAGTGGTACACGCCCCCCGCGTCCACGATCGCGCACGGGAACGGCGATAACTCCACGATCTCGCGGAAGCGCCGCTCCCGCTCGACGAGGTCCCGCTCGGCCTGCTTCCTCGCCGTGATCTCCTCGACGATGCAGGTGATCCCGGTCGAACCGTCGTCGAACGCGGTCGAGACCAGCCGGACCCGGTAGTACCGGGCCGTCTCTCCCTCTCCTCTTTCGAGCTCGAGCGAGACCTCGCCTTCAGAGCGGGCCTCGAGCATCCGGCTCCTGACCTCGGGGGCCGAGATGATCGGCAGATGAACGGCGTCGATCGAGGCGCCGAGAAGGTCGGCGCGGTCCATGCCGAGGAACTCGAGGAAGCGGTCGTTCACCTGGAGGATCCGGGAGTGCTGATCGATGATCAGGATGTACTCGGCCGTATAGTTCAGGATCGCGCCGAGAGGCGCACGCTGCGAGAGAAAGTAGACCTTCGCCGGTCCGAACGCGCGCATCTCGATCTGGCCGCCCACGCTGAGGATGTCGAGGTATTTAGCGGCCGAGTTCCTGTTCATGCCGAGACCGGCCGCGATGTCAGAGACTGACATCCCCTTCGGGTTGTTCTTAAGGAGCGCGCGCACGCCCGCGAGCAGTTCGGGCGCGACGATGCCTGAGTCCTGGGCCATGACGAGAACGCTCCGTCATAAATCTCCCGTGAGAAATATAAAAAGAGCTGGTTTGGCGTTCGCCGGCATCACCCTTTAATAGGGCCGCGGCCTGATCTTTTCAGGCGCGGGCTCGTGGTCTAGCGGTCATGACGACGCCCTTACACGGCGTAGATCACCGGTTCGATCCCGGTCGGGCCCATTTGTTCTCAGGAGATGATGCTCATGATCGAGCGGAAGCCCTCGCCCGTGCGATCGGCGCACCGGACCGCCTCGACCTTCGAGAGGTCGACCTCCTCGGTCACCCGGGAAGCCATGCAGAAGGCGAGCGCCGGCGACCGCTTCCAGGTCCCGGCTTCCCGAAACGCCCGCGACGACGCGCAGAACCGGCACCGGTCGAGCCCGACGCGCACGCCGAGCCGGCACTCGACCGTCCCGCGCTCGACCGGGAGCTCGCGTTGCTCCGTCTCAGTCATACCACTCCGCCCGGTACCCGGTACCCGCGAGGGCGGCCTCGATCCGCTCGCGCCATACGGCCTCCTCCTCTCCCTCGCCGGCGTCCCAAAGGGCCCGGAGCGCCGGGTCGTCCGTCAGCAGCGACCGGCGCCCCCCCACGTGGCCGCGCTCCGTTCCGTCGGCGTCGAAGATCCGCATGGACGCGCATCGATACTCGCGGCAGAGCCGGGGCCTGGTGCCGTGGCACGCGCAGGCCGATCGCTCCGGCGACGGCCAGACCAGGAACGGACAGCCCACCAGCGACGGCACGGCCAGCCTGTGCTCCTCGCTCACCTCGGCCCGAAACGTCTCGCGCCGCACGGCCTCGCGGCAGTCGTAGTGCCGGCCGGTCGCCCGGCGCTCGATCGAGATGGAGCGGCCGAGGCTCGCGCAGCACCGACCGCAGTCCGTGCATGTGAACGGGACCGCCATCGCTTCACGTTCGGCTTCGTGGGCCTTCAAGGTTCTCCCGGCGCAAAGCGCTTATGGCGCGAGGTGCTATAATCGGGGGATGGCGGCGCCGGCGATCCTCGCGGAGGGGCTGTTCAAACGCTACGACGACCTCGTCGCGGTCGACCACTGCTCGTTCACCGTCGTGGAGGGCGAGGTCTTCGGCTTCCTCGGTCCGAACGGCGCCGGAAAGACCACGACCGTAAGGACGCTTCTGGGGTTCTTGCGGCCGACGGGTGGGCGTGGCGAGGTCTTCG
>DUGU01000037.1 GCA_013331215.1 Methanoregulaceae archaeon | reverse complement strand
GGGGGAGCCGGTCCCGATCGGTTGCGGCACAGCCGCAATCGCTGGTGCATCCACAGTCAGCCATTGATGACTCCTTTGATCCGCTCGAGCGCGGTAGTCAGGGCCTCGCGCGAGGCCGAGTACGCGATCCGCGCGTATCCGTCGCCGCCGGGGCCGAAGGCCTCGCCCGGCACGATCGTGACGCCGGCCGCGACGATGCGCCGGACCAGGTCGGCGTCCATCGGGGCGAAGACGTAGAACGCGCCCTCGGGGCGCGGGAACCGGATCCCGAAGCCCTCGAGGCCGTTGCAGAGGAGGTTCCGCCGGGCCTCGTACTCGTCCCGCATGGCCGCGACGCAGTCCTGCGGCCCCTCGAGTGCCGCGACGGCCGCGTACTGGGAGACCGAGGGCGCGCAGGCGACCGCGTACTGGTGAATCTTGATCGCCTGGCCCACGAGTTCGTCGGAGCCGGCGAGCCAGCCGAGCCTCCAGCCGGTCATGGCGTACGTCTTGCTCGCCGCGTTGATGGTGACCACGTCCTCGCCGTAACGGGCCGCGGAGACGGCCGTCACCCCGTCGTAGACGAAGTGCTCGTAGACCTCGTCCGAGATCACGGTCGCGCCCGCGTCGTCCGCGTACTCGACGAGCGCTTTCACCGACTCCGCGGGCTCGACCGCGCCGGTCGGGTTCGCGGGCGAGTTGAGCACGAGAACCTTGGCGCCGTCGAGCCGCTCCTTCGCGGCCTCGACGTCGATCCGGAGCCGGTCGTCGAGGCGGAGGCCCTCGGGACGGCCGCCGGCGAGCCCGGCGAGCGCGCTGTACGAGACGAAGCCCGGGTCCGCGACGAGAACGCGGTCGCCGTCGTCGACGAGGCTCTGCAGGGCGAGGTGGAGCGCCTCGGATGCCCCGGCCGTCACGACCACCTGCTCGGGCGAGTAGTCCAGGCCGTTCTCGCGCTTCGACTTCGCGACGATGGCGTCGCGGAGCTCGGGGATGCCCGCGTTGGACGTGTACCCGGTCCGCCCCTCCGCGAGCGAGCGGCACGCGGCCTCCTTGATGTGCTCGGGCGTGTCGAAGTCGGGCTGGCCCAGCGCCAGGCTGATCGTCTCCGGCCCTGCGCACTCGAACCATTTCCGGATCCCCGAGACCTCGAGCCCGGCGACCCTGCGTGCATAGCGTGTCATGCCTACTCGAGATTGGTGTGGCGCGGCTTCATCTGGACCTCGGAGACCTGGCCGAGCTCCATCAGGCGCGAGATGACCGCGTCGGCGAAGACCATCGCGGTCGTCTCGAAGAGGGTCCCGAGCGGGGCGAAGGACTTGTGCTCGCCGGTCATCTGCCGCCGCTCGAACTCGCAGGACTCGTCGTCGCCGGGGTCGCGGTTCGACTCGATCTCGACCACGACGTCGGCCAGGGTCGCGACGCCGCCGGTCGGGTTGGCCGTGACCACGCAGAGCGTGCCGCCCATCTCCTTCGCGGTGGTCGCGATGTCCACGACCGTCCGGGTCCGGCCCGAGCCCGAGAAGATCACCATCACGTCCTCCTTCCCGAACGAGGGCGTGATCGTCTCGCCGACCACGTACGACTGGAACCCCAGGTGCATCAGGCGCATGGCGAAGGCCTTCGCGACCAGTCCCGAGCGGCCCGCGCCCATCACGAAGACCCGGCGCGCTCCCCGGAGCGCGGCGATCAGCCGGTCGACCTCGTCATCCTCGATCCGCTCCGCGATCTGCGCGATGCGGCTCCCCATCAGGCCCATCCAGGCCTGAACTCGTCCCGCTCCCATTCCGCTCAACCCGTGGACTTCCAGGGATGATGAGGGTTGCGGGGTCCGGTGTCGAGGAGCCCGACCCGGGCGAAGACGGCCGGCGCGCCGGCGAGCACCCAGACCCCGATGGCGGCCCCGCGGATATACACCCCGATCGCGGCCTCGAGCCCCGCGTCGGGCAGGACGAGGCCGACGCCGAACCAGAGCAGGGCCAGGATCGCGAGGCCGAGCAGGGTCCCGGCGGTGCCGGCGGCGAGCGAGCGGAACGGGCGCGGAGCGCGCTCGAGCTCGCGCCCGATGACGAGCCCGAGGCCGAAGCCGCCCGCGATCAGCGTGAACTCGATCGAGACCGGGGCCAGGTCCGCGACGTCGCCGGTCCAGGCCGGATCGGGCGCCCAGAGCCCGTCCGCGCCCGCGACCGCGCCGCTCGCCGCGACCGCGACAAGCGAGAGGGCGAGAGCGGCCAGGATCCGCGTGCCCGGGTGCAGGCGGCCCGCGGCGCGGGCCACGGCCGGTTCGGCGAGCAGGAACGCGGCCAGGACCGCGAACCCGAGCAGGAAGCCGCCGAGGACGTCGAGGGGGAAGTGGGCCCCGCGGTAGACCCGCGAGAGCCCGATCAGGAAGGCGAGGAGGCCGAGCGCGACCGTGGCGAGGGGCCGGCGGAGCCGGAGGGCGACGAGTCCCCAGATGGCGACCGCGAGCTCGGCGTGGGCCGAGGGGAGGCCGAACGAGTTCTGGACCTCGATCGGCAGCAC
>DUGU01000159.1 GCA_013331215.1 Methanoregulaceae archaeon | reverse complement strand
GATCGCCTGCGTCGGCGGCGGCTCGAACTTCGGCGGGATGGCGTTCCCGTTCGCCGGCGACAAGCTGACCGGGAAGCACCCCGACGTCGAGATCATCGGCGTCGAGCCCGCGGCCTGCCCGACGCTCACGAAGGGCCTCTACGCTTACGACTACGGCGACGTGGCCGGCTTGACGCCGATCATGAAGATGTTCACGCTCGGCCACGACTTCGTACCGCCCGCGATCCACGCCGGCGGCCTCCGGTACCACGGCGATTCGCCGCTCGTCTCCAAGCTCGTCAAGGACGGGGTCGCGCGGGCCGTCTCGGTCTACCAGAACGAGGTCTTCGACGCGGCCCAGATCTTCGCCCGGACCGAGGGGATCATACCCGCTCCGGAGGCCGCGCACGCGATCCGGACAACCATCGACGTCGCCCTCGAGTGTAAGCGGACCGGCGAGGCCAAGACGATCCTCTTCAACAACACCGGCCACGGTCACTTCGACCTCACGTCGTACGAGGCCTACTACGCCGGGAACCTGCCCGACTACGATTACCCCGAGGACCTGATCCGGGACGCCCTCACCCGGCTCCCCAAGGTCGACTGAGCGTGCCCGCGTTCCGGACCATCGGCCTGGTGGTCAACCCGCTCGCGGGCATGGGCGGGCGCGTCGGGCTGAAGGGGACGGACGATCTTGCCGACCGCGCCCGGGCCCTTGGCGCCGAGCCGCTCGCCCCGACGCGGGCCGCCGAGGCCCTCGCCCCGCTCGCCGGGCACGGGCTCCGGTTCGTCACGGCCGCCGGCGAGATGGGTGCGGCTCCGCTCGCGGCGGCAGGGATCGCGGACTGCGACTGCGTGTACGAACCGGCCAGCCCGTCGACGGCCGCCGACACCCGCGCGGCCTGCCGTGCATTCCTCGACGCCGGCGTCGATCTCGTCCTCTTCTGCGGCGGCGACGGGACCGCGCGCGATGTCGCGGACGCCATCGGAACTGCTGTCCCCGTTCTCGGTATCCCGGCGGGGGTCAAGATGTACTCGTCGGTCTTCGCGCTCGACCCCGGCAGCGTGAGCCGCGTCCTCCTCGCGGACGGGCCCGCTCGCCTCGCCGACGCCGAGGTGATCGATGTGGACGAGGAGGCCTACCGCGCGAACGACTTCCGGACCGTCCTCCACGCCATCGTCCGGACCCCGGCCGCGCCGGGACTGGTCCAGGCGGCCAAGCAGGTCTTCGAGGAGGCCGACGAGGACCGTGCACGGGCCGCGATCGGCGCGTTCATCGCGGACGCGATGCGGCCCGGCGTCCTCTACGTTCTTGGGCCCGGGACCACCACTGGCGCCGTCGCCGAGCGCCTGAGCGTGAAGGGAACCCTGCTCGGGTTCGACGCGGTCCTCGACGGCCGGCTCATCGGGAGGGACCTCGCCGAAAAGGACCTCCTCGCCCTGCTCGAGGACGGACACGAGGCGCGTCTCGTCCTCTCCGTAATCGGCGCACAGGGTTTCGTGCTGGGACGGGGCACGCAGGTCTGCACGCCGACTGTGATCCGCCTGATAGGACCCGACCGCCTGATCGTGCTCGGCACCCCCGGTAAGCTCGCCCGGACGCCCCGTCTCCATGTCGACACGGGCGACCCGGACCTCGACCAATCCTTTGGACCGTACCTCCGGGTCGTCACTGGCTACGGCACGGCCCAGCGAAAACGGATCGGCACCGATACCTTTGTATAGTTCCCATGCTATCCAGTGGATGCTCTCTCATCCCGGTAGAAGACCGTCAACGGGAGGGCGTGGGAACCATGACGACCAGTTGGACATCTTTCGAGTCTGTCCGTGACGACGACCGGCGGCAGCAGCGTCCGCCGACCGGCGGGCGCCGGTGCGGACGCGCCTACGGCGGCGTGCGCGAACGGCACGGCACGAGCGGATACGGCCGGATTGGCATCTTCTGACACGCCCCGGGGAAAACCGTATCTAGGATCGATAACAGAGCGATGGGCACGATGAACCGCCCCTTCTTCCTGCTCTGCATCGCTCTGCTGGCGCTTGCCGCCGCTGTCTCGGCCGTGCCCGTGACGGGCCCGATCGTGATCACCGCGCCGGGCACGTACGAGCTCGGGGCTGACATCAGGGACGCCGGCGAGAACGCGGCGATCGAGATCAGGGCATCGAACGTCGTGCTCGAGGGGGGTGGGCATGCTATCATCGGCGACAGCGCTCGCGAGCTGCCCGGGATTCTCGTCCAGGGGGGGACGGGGGCGCCGGCCGACCGGGTTGAGCTCCGCAACCTCTCGCTCCGGGGCTGGCAGTACGGTGTCCACGCGATCGACGTCTCGGGCCTCGTCCTCGACCGCGTGACCGCCAGGGAGAACGGCGACCACGGGCTCTACCTCTTCTCCGTCACGAACTCGACGGTCAGAAACTGCACCTCCGTGGCGAATCATGGCTCTGGTGTCGTCCTCTCCGACGTCAGCCAGGATAACGTGGTCGATAGCACCGTCGCAAGCGAGAACGACCATAACGGGCTGATGTTGATTGCGTCGACCCGCAACCGCCTGCTCGGGAACACGGTCCGCGGCAACGGCGCGTACGGGATCGACGGCTACCTCGCCCGCGACAACGTGATCGCGGACAATCTCTTCATAAACGCGAACAACACCCATATCGAGGAGTTCGACCGCAACACATGGTCTCTCACAGCGTCGGGAGGCCCGAACATCGCCGGTGGGCCAAGGCGGGGCGGGAACCTCTGGGGCCAGCCCGATGGCAAGGGCTTCTCAGAGGTCACGCCCGACGCGAACGGCGACGGGTTCTGCGACACGCCCTACACGATCGGAACGGGGAACGTTGACGAACTACCTCTGAAGGGCACAGGAACGGGACCGACGGCCACAACCGCCCCCGGCTTCGGCGGAGCCGGCGCTTTCGCCGCCCTCGCGATCCTTCCCCTCCTCCGCCTCCGGCGGCGCTAGACCACGAGCCGCTTCTTCATCATCCGGATCGCGAGGAGCATGAACCCCGCGGTCGCGACGAGCATCCAGAGAAGGCTGATGAGGGCGAAGGGCGCCACGGCCGGCAGGGTCAGAGCCCGTGCGATGGAGGTGATATGCGCGAGCGGCAGGATCGCATACGCGACGTACTGGACCGGGAGCGGCAGACTTTCGAGCGGAAAGAAGGTGCCCGAGAGGACCATCATCGGCGTGATGAAGAGAAACGACGGGTAGTTGAGGGTGTCGATCGACGGAGTCCAGGCCGTGAAGCAGAGCCCGATCGCGCCGAAGAGGAGGCCGCCGAGGAGCGAGAGCGGGAGCAGGAGCAGGGATGACGGCAGGCTCACCACGCCGAAGAGCGCGAGGATCGGCAGGACCAGCGCCGTGTAGATCACGGCCTTGGTCGCGCCCCAGAGAATCTCGCCGACGATCACCTCGTCGATCGTGACCGGCGTCGCGATCAGAGCGTCGAAGGTCTTCTGATAGTACATCCGGACGAACGAGCCGAATGTCGTCTCGTAATACGAGGCGTTCATGATCCCGATCGCGACGATCGCGGGGGCGACGAAGCGGGCGTACTCGACGCCGCCGATGGCCTGGACGAACTGGCCGAGGCCGTACCCGAGCGCTACCAGGAAGAAGAGCGAGTCGAAGATCGGTGGGAGGAAGCTGACCTTCCAGGTCCTCAGAAAGACGTGGAGGTTCCGGCCCCAGACGTGGCGGACCCGCCACGAGACCTGACGAGCCATCAGTCTTTCAACCCCCTGCCGGTCAGCCGGAGGAAGACGTCCTCGAGGGTCGCGTTCCGGACCGAGAGCCGGGACGGGTTGCAGGCCGCGACCAGGCGCTGCACCAGGGCGTCGGGCGTATCCGTGGTGATGTGGAGCAGGTCGCCGAACCTCTCGAACGCCACCCCCTCCCGCTCCAGGCAGTCGATCACGGCCGGTTCGTCCAGGGTCTCGATCACGGCCCGGCCCATGCGCGCGGCCACGATCTCGGCGNNCCCTCGATCAGGATCCGGCCGCCGTCCATGATCACCAGCCGATCGCAGAACCGTTCGGCCTCCTCAAGGTAGTGGGTCGACAGGAGGATCGTCGAGCCCTGCGCCCGGAGCGCCCGGAGCCGCTCCCAGATCAGGGCCCGGGCCTGGGGATCGAGGCCGGTGGTGGGTTCGTCCAGGATGACGAGGCGGGGCCGGTTGATCAGGGCCCGGGCGATCGTGAGGCGCCGCTTCATCCCGCCCGAGAGCGCCTCGATCACCGTGTCTCGCTTCTCGACGAGGCCGAAGAACCCGATCAACTCCTCGGCCCGCCGCGCAGCCTCGGTCCGGTCGATCTCGAAGAATCTTGCGAAGACCGTCAAGTTCTCATAGACCGTGAGGTCGGGGTCGAGGTTGTTCTCCTGCGAGACCACGCCGATCAGGGCCTTGATCTCGCGCGGGTGCTCGTCGACGGGCATGCCGAAGACCTCGAGCCGGCCCCCGGTCTTGGGCGAGACGCAGGCG
>DUGU01000097.1 GCA_013331215.1 Methanoregulaceae archaeon | reverse complement strand
AGGTCCCGACCGGGATCGGGGAGCGAGCCCGCCTGCACGGCGACATCGACGGCCCGCGTTCGGATCTGCCCGGGGACAAGTTCGATCACGCGGGCGCAACCGTCGACGGCCGGGACGAGCTCGCCCGCGGCCGGCACCCGGCATCGCATGGGCCGCACGGGTGGAGGGACCGGGGCGGGCACCGGGCCCGGGTCGACGATCTCCTCGCCGCAGACGAAGATCCTCGCGATCGCAAAGGCATCGCCCGGCGCTAACACGCAGAGATCCGCCCGCCGCCCGGGCGCGAGGGCCCCGCGGTCGGCGAGACGGAACCGCTCCGCGGCCGAGAGCGTGGCCATCCGCAGGGCGAGCTCGAGCTCGAGCCCCGCGTCGATCGCGCGGCGGACGCAGTCGTCGATCAGCCCATCGCGGCGGATCAGGTCCGCGTGCCGGTCGTCCGTGCAGAAGGCGCAGCGCGGCGCCGTCGCCGGCGTCACGAGGGGGAGGAGGGCCGCAAGGTTCCGCTCCGTCGAGCCCTCCCGCAGGAAGAGGTACATGCCGCGCGCAAGACGGTCGCGCCCCTCGGCTGCCGTGGCGGCCTCGTGCTCGCTCTGGGCCCCCGCGAAGGCGTAGGCGTTGAGGTCGAGCCCTGCGAGACCCGGGGCGTGGCCGTCCACGTTCCGGAAGAGCGCGACCTTCGCGGCGAGGTCGGGATCGCCGCCGATGAGCCCGGGCACGTTCATCACCTCGCCAAGGCCGACCACACCCTCCCGCCCGGCGAGGGGCGCGAGCTCGCCGGCCCCGATCACCGCTCCGCCGACGTCGGCCGGCGTGGCCGGCACGCAGGACGGCAGGGTCAGCAGCAGGTCGATCGGCAGGTGCGGCCGGCAGGCGAGCATGTATTCGATCCCCGGCACGCCGAGCACGTTCGCGATCTCGTGAGGGTCTGCGACCACGGTGGTCGTGCCGTGGGCCGCGGCCAGGCGGGCGTACTCGAACGGCGAGAGCAGGGAGGACTCGATGTGGATGTGGGGATCGATCAGCCCCGGCACGATTCGGGCCCCCCGAAGGTCGAGCTCGCGCCGCGCCCGGTACCGCCCGGGCCCGAGCACCCTGCCTTCGTGTATTCCGAGCGCAGT
The DNA here is from genome assembly GCA_013331215.1 of Methanoregulaceae archaeon. Lineage (GTDB taxonomy): Archaea > Halobacteriota > Methanomicrobia > Methanomicrobiales > Methanospirillaceae > UBA288 > UBA288 sp11384u. The sequence goes on along the minus strand of DUGU01000097.1, from coordinate 3,321 downwards.
CTCCTCCCACTCGCCGAGAAAAGGGTTGAAGACGGCGGCGTTCAGGAGGGCGAGATCGACCGTCCCTTCTCCCCGTGCCGCCCGCAGGAGCTCACGCACGGCCGGTTCCCCCGCCGACCGTCAGCTCACGGATGACCGCGCCCCGCCGCTGCTGGCNNAGGTAGAGGTAGCACCGGTACGAGCCGTCGGGGAGGGCGACCGCGTACGTGAACCGGTTCGAACCGGCCGCGAGATCCGCGTATCGCGCCTCGGCGAAGACCTCGTGCTGCCCGAGCCCGTCCAGGGCCGAGACGGTCACCTGCAGGTCCGCGTGGACGATCGGCACGCCCGTCGCGACCCCGACCGTCAGGTTCCCGTGGTCGTACACCACGGGGTCGAAAGCGGCCTCGCCGACCGTGCAGCCTGCCGTGAGCGCGAGGGCGGCGAGGCAGAGGAGGGTGAACCGGCGGGAGACATGCATGGGCTGGTCAATGGTACTTCCGCCGACGACAATATATAAGATACGATTTCAAAGACGGTAGGGGACGATACGAACCGCGCGCATTCAGCCGTGCCGCCGCCGTTCCCGAGCCCGCCGCGCAACGGCGGGAGAGACGGGGGTCTTCCGATGCCTGAACCGAACCCGGAGAACGGAACCCGCGGCCGGGTCCTCTTCATGGACGACGAGGCGGCGATCCGCGAGGTCATGGGTCTGATGCTCCGGCGGCGCGGATTTCACGTGACCGTGGTCGGGGACGGGCGCGAGGCCGTGGCAGCGTACGGCGACGCGATCGCCTGCGGCCTCCCCTACCACGCGGTCGTGCTCGACCTCGCCGTCCCCGGCGGGACCGGGGCGCGGGAGGCGATCGGGGCCCTGCGCCGGATCGACCCCGGCGTGCGTGCACTGGTCTCGAGCGGCCATGCCCGGGACCCGGCGATGGCCGACCCGGTGGCCCACGGATTCGCGGGGGTCGTCCCCAAGCCCTACTCCATCACCGAGCTCGTGGCCGCGCTCGAGCGGGCGATCCGCTGAACCACGCCGTGGGGCCCGTATGGTTATTATGAGTCAGAGAGTATTTCTCCTTCAGCGTACGTTCATGCCCTCGACCCGTCTCGTCCTGTTCCTCCTCCTTGTCGCCGCAGTCCTCGCGCCGGCGGTCTCTGCAGCCACGCTCGTGGTCGCCGCCGCCGACGCGAGCGCGGCCGACAGGGCCGCGGCCGACATCCGGTGCGACGGCGTCGCCGACCAGGTCGACATCAATAACGCGTTCAACCTCCTCCCGGACGATATGGGCATGGTCCAGCTGACGGCCGGGACGTTCAACTGCTCGGACAGCGTCTTTCCGAACGGGAACTCGGAGCTGATCGGGGCCGGCCAGGGCGTCACCCGGCTTGTGATGGTCAACAACCAGAGCCCGTGGAAGCCGATCAGCGTGACCCAGCCCGACGTCCACCTCCGCGGCTTCACCATCATGGGCAGCGGCGGCGTTCTCGTCAAGGTGAGCCGGGTCGTGGTCGAGGAAGTGACCGCGACGAGTCGAGGGCCGGACGGCCAGCTCTACAGGGCCGGCGGGAACGGGATGTTCTACATCTGGGCCGACGGCGAGACGATCGAGGACGTCGCGTTCATCGACTGCACGGCCGAGGACGCGCACACCCACGGGTTCAACATGAACGCGGTCAACCTGCCGAAGGAGACCCGGAACATCCGCTTCATCGACTGCGTGGCGCGCCGCTGCGGCTTCGGGCTCGCCGGCGGCTCCCGCTCCGAGTGGGTGACCGGCTTCGACATACAGGAGGACAACGACCTCTACGACGTCCAGGTGATCAACTGCCGGGCCGAGGACAACTGGCAGTCCGGTTTCCACTTCGAGCCCGGCGAGGACAAGGGGACGATCAAGAAGGCGATCACGCTCTCGGGCTGTACGGCCGAGCGGAACGGCCAGCGCAACCCGGCGCAGTATCCCTACCAGTCGACCTTCCTCTCGGGTTTCTACGTCCACTTCAACGCGGCCGTGACCGACTGCACCTCGATCGATAACAAGAACGCGGGCTTCTACGTCGAGGGCGGCGACAACGTGGTCTTTACCCGCTGTACGGACAGCGGCTCGACATACGGCTGGAAGGTCGTCAAGAACGCCCGGAACATCCGGCTCGAGGACTGCGAGAGCGACGGCGCCGATGTCTGGGCCTTCTGGTCCGCGTACGCGACCAACATCACCCTCGCCCGGTTCCGGCAGGCGGACGCGGGCGGCGACCGCGGATACCAGTCGATGCTCGGCTGGTACTACGACAACCCGAGTTATCAGCAGCCGGTGACGGCCTCGAGCTTCGAGATCACGGCCGCGAACAGCAACCGTTCGCTCGGGATCATCAACCAGGCGGGAAGCGGGAACGTGTACACGCTCCGCTGGGAAGGAGACGTGACCGCCGTGCCGACGACGCTTCCAACGGTCGTGCCGACAACGACCTCGACGCCGGCCGCGCCCGTCGCGGCGTTCGCGTTCTCCCCCTCGCAAGGCCGGCCGCCCCTGAACGTCTCGTTCATTGACCGGTCGACCGGGGTGCCGGCGGCGTGGCGGTGGGACTTCGGCGACGGCGTCACGTCGGCCGCGCTGAATCCGTTCCACGTGTATACGACCGAGGGGCTCAAGATCGTGAACCTGACGGTCAACAACACCATCGGCTCCAACACGACGACCGGTTACGTGACCGTGGGCTCGGCGCCGTTCGCGGCCTTTTCGGCCGAGCCGCGCACGGTCGGGGCCGGGAAGCCGGTGGCATTCACGGACCGGTCGATCGGGACGCCGACGGGCTGGAGCTGGACCTTCGGCGACGGCGGAACGTCGAACCTTCGCAACCCGATCCACGTCTACGCGCAGTCGGGGTTGTACACTGTCCGGATGATCGCCACGTACGCCGGCTCGAGCGACACCGAACAGAAGACCGACTACATCCGGGTCGTGCCCGACGCGAACTTCACGGCGAACGCGACAGCGGGCAAAGCCCTGCTGTCGGTCATGTTCGCGGACGCCTCGAACGGGACCCCGAGCGCGTGGACCTGGGAGTTCGGGGACGGCGCGAACGCGACCGTTCAGAACCCGACCCACGTCTATGCCCGGGCTGGGAACTACACGGTGAACCTGACGGCCCGGAACGGGTACGGCTCGACCACGCTCTCGCGGGCCGGGCTCGTCAGGGTCGAACCCTCGCGGCCGCTCCTGACGTTCCCGGGCGGCACGGGCATGCCTCGCGATCTCAACGGCGACGGCCTGTACGAGGACGCGAACGGCAACGGCCGCAGAGACTTCGCGGACATCGTCCTCTACTTCAACCAGATGA
>DUGU01000214.1 GCA_013331215.1 Methanoregulaceae archaeon | reverse complement strand
CGGCGACCGGACTCGTGGACGAGGTCGTCCTCCACGACGCGGTCGCGCCGTTCCTCCACGCGCAGGTCCTCGACCTCCAGCACACGGGCCTCGACCTCTGGATCTCGACCGATCTTCGCGATGCCGCCACGGCCGACCTCGGTGTCTTCGCGGCCGGCTCGCCGCGGAACCCGAACATCCGGTCCAGGGCCGACCTGCTCTCGGCGAACCTGCCCGTCGCGGACGACTGCCTCAACGCGCTCGCCCGCTTCCCCGGGGTTCTGGTCTCGATCACGAACCCCTCGGACGCGAACGCGTACTACATCACGAAAAAGTCGGGCATGGACCGCTCGCGCGTACTCGGCTTCGGCGGCCAGCTCGACTCGGCCCGGTTCGCCATCGCGCTCAGGAGCCGCGGCCTTACCGACGGCGGCACCGTCCTCGGCGAACACGGCGACCACCAGGTCCCGGTCTTCTCCCGCTCGGCCCCGGGCACGCCCGAGCCCCTGCGCGAGGAGATCCTCGCCGAGCTCCGGAATGCCTCCATGCCCGTGATGCAGGGCAAGGGCGGAACGGTCTTCGGCCCGGCCGTCCACATCGTCAACCTCCTCCGCGCCGTCGCGGAGGACCGGCGGGTCGTCCTCCCCGTCTCGGTCGCGCTCGAGGGCGAGTACGGCATCGACGCCTGCTCCCTCGCGGTCCCGGCCGAGATCGGGGCCGGGGGCGCCCGGCGGGTCGAGGAGTGGAAGCTCGACCCCTGGGAGCAGCGGAAGATGACCGAGGCCGGCGCGTACGAGCGCGCCCTCTGCGCGGGACTCCCCCTCTGAGGACCATGGCGGCCGACGGCATCGAGTGCACCATCGCGCAGGTCGAGTACTCGGCCTCCTCGACGGGCACCACGGTCCACGTCTTCGGCCGCGACCGCGAGCAGAACCCCGTCCACGTCCGGGTGACGGGCTTCCGGCCGTACTTCTACGTCCCCGAGAGCCAGGCGCAGGCCGCGGCCGCGACGGGTATGCTCGAGCTCGAGCCGGGCACGGTCTACCGCTCGATCCGCGGGGAGCGCCTCCGCCGCCTGTACGCGAATCGGCCGGGGGACGTCCGCGACATCCGCTCGGGCTTCGAGCACTACGAGGCCGACATCCCGTTCACCACCCGCTTCCTGATCGACGCGGGCCTCCACGGCGGGATCCGCGTGCCGGGCGAGGACGCCGACTTCGCCGAGGTCGAGCCCTCGGAGATCGACGTCCGGGCCCGCTGCTGCTTCATCGACATCGAGTGCGAGGACGAGCGGGGCTTTCCCGACCCGAACCGCGACAGGATCATCTGCATCACCTGCCACGACTCCTACGACGACCGGTACACCTCGTTCCTCCTCCGACCGGGCAAGGACGCCGTGACCGACCCCGAGGCGCTCGCGGCCGGCCTGAACAACGTCTGCGTGAAGGAGAACAGCCACACCCTCTGCGTGTACGACTCGGAGATGGGGCTCTTCGCCGGCCTCTCCGAGTACATCCAGCGGACCGACCCGGACATCGTCTCGGGCTGGAACGTGGCCGAGTTCGATATCCCGTACATCTTCGACCGGATGACGCGGCTCGGGCTCCAGCCGGCGGAAGCGCTCAGCCGCCTGCCGGGGAGGAGCGAACGGAACCCACTCCGGGGCCGCGTGGTCTTCGACCTGCTCGACGCGTACAAGAAGGTCCACGTCTCCAAGCGCGAGTCGTACCGGCTCGACGCGATCGCGCAACTCGAGCTCGGCGAGACCAAGGTCCGGTACACGGGGACGATCTCGGCGCTCTGGCGCGAGGACCCGCGCCTGCTCGTCGAGTACAACATCAAGGACGTCGAGCTCTGCATCGGGATCAACCGCAAGGACTCGATCGTGGAGTTCTACCGCGAGATCGCCCGGTACGTCGGCTGCCCCCTCGACCGCTCGATCAACTCGAGCCAGGTGGTNNGACGTCTACATCCTCAGGAAGGCCCTCGGGCGGTTCGTCCTCCCCTCGAAGGGGGCCGTCGTGGCCGAGGAGTTCGAGGGCGCGACCGTCTTCGAGCCGTCGCGGGGGGTGCGCGAGAACGTGGTCGTGCTCGACCTCAAGTCCCTCTACCCGATGGCGATGATGACCATCAACGCCTCACCCGAGACGAAGGACCCCGAGGGCGAGCTCCGCGCCCCGAACGGCATCCGCTTCCTCGCCCACCCCGACGGGCTGACGCGCTCGATAATCAGCGAGCTCCTCGCGGAACGGGACGAGCGGAAGGCCCTGCGGAAGAAGTTCCCGTTCGGCTCGCCCGAGTACCACCTCCTCGACCTGCAGCAGAACGTGATCAAGGTGATCATGAACTCGTACTACGGGGTCTCGGGGTACGTCCGGTTCCGGCTCTACGACCGCGAGATCGGGTCNNTCGGCCGGGCGATCATCGAGCACACGCGGAAGGTGATCGAGTCCCTCGGGTACCGCGTGCTCTACGGCGACACGGACTCGTGCATGATCGGGATGCCGCCCATGGACCGCGACGCGACGATCCGGGCCGCCCGCGACGTGGAGACCGCGCTGAACGCCTCGTACGGCGAGTTCGCGAAGGAGGTGCTGAACGCGGACCGGCACTACTTCTCGATCAAGTTCGAGAAGATCTACCGCCGGTTCTTCCAGGCCGGCCGGAAGAAGCGGTACGCGGGCCGCCTGGTCTGGAAGGAGGGCGAGGACGTGGACGAGATCGACGTGGTCGGGTTCGAGCTCCGCCGCTCGGACTCGCCGGCGATCACGAAGGAGGTCCAGATGCGCGTGATGGAGATGATCCTCCGCGGCGAGGGGTACGACGCGGTCCGGGACTACCTGGCCGATATCATCACGAAGTACCGGGCCGGGGCGTTCTCGCTCGACGAGGTCGGGATCCCCGGCGGCATCGGGAAGGCGCTCGGCGCCTACAACAACGCCGACGCCCACATCCGCGGCGCGAAGTACGCGAACGACTGGTTCGGGACCTCGTTCGGCCGGGGCTCGAAGCCGAAGCGGGTCTACATCAAGAACGTCACGGGGAAGTTCCCGAAGACGGACGTGGTGGCGTTCGAGTACGCGGACCAGGTCCCGCCCGAGTTCGTGGTCGACTGGGAGACGATGCTCGACAAGACGATCAAGCAG
>DUGU01000120.1 GCA_013331215.1 Methanoregulaceae archaeon | reverse complement strand
TCGTCCGCGACCGGCTCCGCCGGGCGGGCGCCCTCGAGTACCTGTTTCGGAACCGGCACCGCCACGTCCAGGACGTGCTCGAACGGCGCGGTGTCGAATTCGTCGCCGCCTATCTGGCCGGCGAGTCGATTGTAGCCCTCGCGGCCGATGCCGGGGTCAGCGGCACCACCCTCCGGGAGTACCTGGTCGCCGAGGGGGTTACTCTCCGGCCCACGACCGGTAAGGCCTGGAAGATCCTTCACGCCCGCAGCGCCGAGCTGATCGCCGCCTACGAGGCCGGCACGTCGATGAGAGCCCTCGCGGCCCGTGTCGGCGTCAACCCGGACGCGATCGGTTTATTCCTGACATCGAGTGGGGTGGCACTCCGACATGATCGCGGCTGGCCGCGGAAGGGGCGGCACTCTGGCGGGTGATGCCGGTACGTGTTCGGTGGACTCGCCGGCCCCGCTGCGCGATCCAGATTGCCCGGCATACCGCGGTTCTCGATCACCTTCGCGATGATCTCCGGAGGGTCTTACTCTGGGCCAAGGAGGCGCTGGAGGAGTCCGACGAGCCCCGATATTTGCCCCTTCATCGATCCGCTGCGGGCGTTTGCAGAGACATTGGAGTCTCCGGGTCGTCCTCCTCGACCGTCGGGGATCTCGTGGCCAGGGGAACCCCCCCCGCGGAAGTGCCTCCGATGCGATCGGGACCGTTGCCTGGGGATCTCCGCATGCGGAAGATCCACCACTTTTCCGGCAGATGTATCCAGGATCTCTTCTGGTTAGTACTTCTCTTTGGTCTTCGCCAGAGAGTCCGTGAAACATACACCATGGTATCAGACCAATCAGGTACAGCGGAATACAAAACGCTCCGAAGACGATCACGAGAAATTGGACGAGGACCCAGCCGAGCCCGATGAAGCAGAGAGAGCGATCGAAAGAGCGTCCTAAGAATCTCCTGATAGATCCCCTTGTTTCCTTCGAGTGTCTCCTGTTCGCGTGCGAGAATCGCGCCCGTAATTGATGTTGCCCCGGTCCTCTGCACACCGTCACACAGCACGTCCTGCATCGGTTTCGGAGACGGATTTCGTATCGACACGACGAACAGCTCGATGCAGATGAACGCAGAAAAAGCAAAGAAGAGAATTGCCGTAAATTCGACGGTATCTGCGATTCTGATCTGAAACGGATCGATACTGCTGAAATACTCCGTCGTTACGTTCGCAAGAGTCGGACCCGCGTAGGCTGCCTCTTTTTGCCATTGGGAGAGCAGGTTTCCCGAAAGAAAGACCAGCAAGGCCGCGTTTGCTGCAAAAAGGATGCCCGCCACTTTGTTAATCTCCTCGATATTCTTCCTCACCGCGTCGTTTTCCGACCGGGTTTGATCGAGGAGATGGTCCTCTTCACGATATGTCGCCATTGGTATCAGATCGAATAGCGGTGTCCTTCTGTCCGCAAGAGCTCGCGTCGAGGTGCGTAATCCGGCATCACAACCCGGAGCGCTTCCCAGAACTTCGCTGAGTGATCCCTGTGGAGCAGGTGGCAGAGCTCGTGGGCGACCACGTACTCTACCTGGCTCATCGGCGCCATGACAATCCGGATGTTGAAGTTCAGGTTGCCGGCCCGGCTGCAGCTGCCCCAGCGCTGGACGAGGTACTTGTACCGGACCTCGCCGACCTCGACGCCCATGAGCCCGGCGTACCGCGCCACGACGCGCCCGACCGTCTCCGTCGCGCGGCGGCGGTACCATCGCCTGAGCGCCGTCCGGACGCGGCGCCGTCGATCATTATCGTCAAGCGGAGGGACGCGGACCACGAAGAACCCACCTTTTAGCAGAACCCCGGATGGCCCGGGAGACTCTTCAACCCTGAGACGGTACTGCCGGCCGAGATAGAGGAAGGTCTCGCCACTTACGAACCGATGCTCGAGGGCTGGCGCAGGGCGTGATCGCATCGCCTGCTGCTTCGCGAGGACCCACGCGGCCCGTTGCCGGACGACGGCCTCGATCTCCTCGTAGCCCATCGTGTCCGGCGCCTTCACCTCGACGTCGCCGGACGGATGCACGAGCAGACCCACGGTCTTTCGCCGGGTGCTGTAGGTGATTGTGTAGGTGATCGGGGTGGTCCCGATCTCGATCACCGCGGCTCCGGCCGTCACGCCGCCCTCCCTTTCGCCAGGTCGACCAGCCGGGCGACCAGTCCGTCGATGTCGGGCACGGAGACTTTGTGTTCGCGGAGGACGGCCTTGATCGCCCGCCGCATCTCCCGCTGGGCGTCGAACTTGGCCTGCCAGCCGACTACGGCGTGGTCGCGGAGCGCGTCGTACACCAGCTCGGACACGGTCCTGAGGTCACTCTCCGTGCCCCCTGCATCGTACGGGACGCCCGGCTCGGCGACGCCGGGGACGGCTCCCGGTCCCGCCCTCTCTCCGAATGGCGCCGTTGGGCCGGCGATCGCCCGTGCAATCACCGCGTAGTACGGGGCGACCTCGGGGTCGATCTCGAGCTGTTCGCCGTGCGCATGCGGGTTCCTGACATCGTCGAGGAGGCCCGAGAGCTCCGCGAGTGTCTGTTGCTCCTCCATCCGCCGCTCCCGATTGGCGGCGATGATCCGCTCGAGCCGTTCTCGCAGCGACTCGGCGAAGACCGGGTCCGTCTCGGTCCGCACCGTGATCTCGGCCGCAAGCCGGTGCTCGAGGAGGCTCGCCCGTTCCTGTTGCGTCGGTTGTTCGTCGACCAGGTCCCGGAACTGCGGCGAGTAGATCGAGACCGGCTCGTTGAGCGCCGTGACACCATCAACGACCAGGTGGTCCGCGATCAACCTCTGAATCTTATTGCCGTAGTCCGAGAAGTCGAGGGACCGGTCGGCGTACCGATTCAGCGCCCGCCGCCGGATTCGGGCGAGCCAGGTGAGCCGCTCGTCGAACCGGCGGTACGCCGGGTCCGGGAGGAGCTCGTCCATCAGGTCGGCGGCGTTCTTGAAGAGGCGGTTGAACCGGATGCGCCGGTCCTCGGGCTCGAGGAATCGGACGCATCGGTCGTCGTGGGCCGGGTCGTCGAGGCGCGCCTCCGGCCCGAAGAACCGGAGCGCGGCCTCCACCGCCTCTTCGGTCCTCGCGATGACCCGGTCGCGGGCGTTGATCTCGACCATGCCGGCCGAGAGGTCGGTGCCGTACTGCTCGAGCGCGGCCTGGAGCTCGCCGAGGTTGCCCCAGTAGTCGACGACGAGGCCGTAGGTCTTCTTCTCCATGCGGCGGTTGACGCGGCCGATCGCCTGGAGGAGGGTGTGCTCGCGGAGCGGCCGGTCGAGGTACATCACCTGCTCGACCGGGGCGTCGAAGCCCTTGAGGAGCTTGTCGCACACGATCAGGAGCTTCGGGTCGGCCTCCTCCTTGAACCGGCGGATGATCTCCTTCTCCTCGGTGGCGGTGTGGGCGTGTTCGGCGAGGTCTCCTTCCTCGTTGTGGAGCACGGTGTAGAGGACCTCGCCGCTGGGGCCGTTTAGCTCCCGGATCGCCTGGTAGTAGGCGAGGGCGGCCTCGCGGCTCGCGGCGACGACCTGGCCCTTGAACCCGTTCGGCTCGATCGCGGCCTCGAAGTGGGCGATGAGGTCCCCGGCGATCGCCTCGATCCGGCGGGGGGCGGCGGCGATCGCGTCCCGGTTCGCGTACTTCCGCTTGAGCCGCTCGCGCTCGTCGTCGGGGATCCCGCGGAAGACCCGATCGAAGATCGTGTCGATGTCGACGCCGGCGAGGTGGAGCTCGGGGAGCCGGCCGGCGTACCGGATCGGGACCGTGACCCCATCCCTGACGGACTGGACGTGATCGTACCGGTCGATGACGGGGCCGAACTCCGCGACGGTGTTCCGCCTGGGCTTGGCGATCGGCGTGCCCGTGAACGCGAAGAAGGTGGCGTGGGGGAGGGCGGCGCGGAGGTTGCCGGCGAGCTTCCCGTACTGGGTGACATGGGCCTCGTCGGTCAGGACGAAGATCGAGTGCTCGGGAGTGACCTCGACGCCGTCGGCGACGCTCGTCCGGAACTTCTGGACCGTGGACATGATGGTCTGGCCGACGGGATGCGAGAGCTCGTTCCGGAGATGCTTGGCGCTCCTGGCCTGGACGGGCGTGGGGAAGCCGGCGTTCCGGAACGTGGCGAAGATCTGGTCGTCGAGGTCGGTCCGATCGGTGACGATCAGCAGCGTGGGATTTCCGAGCTCGGCCTGCTGGCGGAGCTTGAAGGCAGCCCAGAGCATGGTCAGGCTCTTGCCCGAGCCC
>DUGU01000022.1:179-6088 GCA_013331215.1 Methanoregulaceae archaeon | reverse complement strand
GCGGTTTTTAGGTAGCATCACCAGAACAGGGAGACCATGAAGAGAGAATCGCCAACAGGTGACGAGAGGCCCCGCACCCTCGTGCTGATCCTCGCGATAGCCGCCGTGCTTGCCTGTTTCGCCTGTACGGCGGGCTGTACGGCCAGTTCAACCACCACGCCGGCCGCAGATTCAAGCATCGGCCCAGCTTCTACCATATCTCCCGGCGGAGCGGCCTCCGAAACGGGTGTATCCGGCGCGGCGACTCCCGCCGAGCCCCCACGGAATCGGACCCGGCTGAATGGTACGTCCCCCGCGGGGCACATGGCACTCAACGATACACCTCCAGCAGGTGCGCCGGCGGTAGGCAGGAACTTTACCGGGACACCGTTGGACGGGATGTGGCCGAATGGTACGCCCCCGGCGTGGAGCAACGGATCGGCTCCCTGACGGGGCCCCGAAGGCATCGCCGGACGGACGAAGGGAACCCATCTCGATTGATGTCCCGGTTTCGGGGTGATCGCCTCGCATACACCCCCGGCGGGCGATGATCTTCAGAATTCCGTCGACTTCACGCTGGCGGTGCCGGAGGGACGACGGAGCGACTCCTTTTTTTTACCGTGGGACAAACCCTCTGCGATGGCAATCGACGTTCAGGACGCTGCCCTCGGGGCCATCGTCGGACTCGCGGTCGGAGACGCCCTCGGTGCCCCCGTCGAGTTCCTGAAGCCCGGCTCCTTCCCGCCGATCACCGGGTATCGGGAAGGCGGGATCCTGAACCTTCCCGCCGGGTGCTGGACGGAGGATACGGCCCTCGCCCTCTGTCTGGCCGAGAGCCTGATCGCCTGCGGCGGCACGGACCCGGTCGACCAGCTCCGGCGCTACGTCAGGTACTGGCGTGAGGGGTACCAGGCGCCGACCGGGGTCTGCCTTGATATCGGCACCACAACCCGGCGTTCACTCGAAGCCTTTCTCAGGACCGGAATGGCCGAGGCAGCTCCGATCGTAGGGCTCACACCCGGGAACGGATCCCTGGTACGGGTTGCGTCGGTGCCCATCTTCTTCGCCGGGGATCCGGGCCGGACATTCGAAGAGGCCGCGGCCATGAGCCGAACCACGCACGCCGCACCCGAGTCGGTCGACGCATGCCGGTACTTCGCCGGACTCCTCTCGGGCGCCATCCTGGGGGCGCCGATTTCCGCCCTTACCTCGCCCATGTACGAGCCTGTTGACGGGTTCTGGGACAGTGCATGCCTCTGCCCGCCGATCGTAGCTGTCGCCGAGGGATCGTTCCTGGCCAAGGAGTCTCCCGCCATCCGGGCGGGGGGAGGGGCGGTCCAGTGCCTCGAGGCCGCGCTCTGGGCGTTCGCGCACGGGGATTCGTTCCCCGAGGTCGTGCTCGCCGCCGTGAACCTCGGCGACGACGCGGACACGGTCGGTGCGGTGGCCGGGCAGCTGGCCGGCGCCTGCTACGGTCTCTCCGGTATCCCGGCCGAATGGCAGGAGGAGCTGTACCGCCACCACGACATCGTCCGCGTCGCCGTGAACCTTATGGCTGCCGGGACACGGGCGGCGTTCGGCCTCGGTCCGGCGCGGCCCGAACGATTCGTGCCGCGGCGGCGGACCCGTGGAGGCAGACGGGTCGCCCGCGGAAGACCGGGGTCGGGCGGGGATACCCACCTCGAGACGTTTCTCCGGTTCGTCGCTGCCCTGCCCCGCGAGGGGCCGGGCGACGAGCGACTGACCACGCAGCTCTACGGCCTTCTCACGGACCTTCCCGAACGCCCGCGCGCGGCGGATATGGGCTCGGGGAGCGGTGCTGCCGCACTCGCCATTGCCCGCGCCGGGGCGCGGGTCACGGCCGTGGACCGTGCCCCTGGACTCCTCCAGCGTCTGAATGAGCGGGCGGCCGTCGAGAGGCTCGCGAATCGCGTCCGGACGCTGCAGATCTCGATGGACGCGGTGCCGGAGGACGAGGGGCCGTTCGACCTGATCTGGTCCGAGGGCGCTGTCTACAATATCGGGTTCGACGCAGGGCTTCGTGCGTGGCGCGACCTGCTCGCCCCGGGGGGGTACGTCGTGGTCTCCGATCTGAGCTGGCTTGTCGACGACCCGCCCCCCGAGGTCCAGACCTTCTGGAGAGCAGCGTATCCGGGCATGCGGACCATCGCTGCGAACGCGGCCGCGTGCGGAGCCGCCGGGTATTGCTGGATCGGTTCGATCCGTCTGCCCGACGCGGCGTGGGACGCGTTTTACGACGCGCAGCGGGAGCGGTGCCGGGAGTGGCGGACGGGTGGCCCGACCCCGGATGAGGCGGCCGTCATCGCCGAGGTCGAGGATGAGATGCGGATCCACGCGACCTACCGCGCCACGTACGGCTACGTCTTCTACCTGATGCAGTGGCCGGGGTGACCGGTTGGGTGCGTGGGGCCGGAGGCTGCGCTCCCCCTTCCTCATGAATCAGAGCGCATTAATCAGTCCCTGCCGGCGCTATTCTGCGTCGCCTGCCGTCGATATCGGGCCTCGAGACTCCCGAGCAACTCGACCTCGTCGATGCCCTTGTCGTCACGGACCCGGACGAAGCGCGGGAAGCGGAGCGCGTATCCGCTCGCATAGTTCGGGCTCTTCTGGATCTCCGAGTACCCGACCTCGAAGACGATCTGGGGCTCGAACGTGACAGAGTTTCCCGACTCGGCGATGACGAGGTCTTTGAAGAGGGCGTGGAGCTCGGCCAGCTGCTCGTCCGTGATCCCGGTCGCGACCCGACCGACCGAGAGGAGCTTTCCCCGGTCCTGGACGGCGAGCTGATAGGATCCGAAGTGCTGGGCTCGCCGCCCTTCTCCCCACTCGGCCCCGATCACGGCCAGGTCGAGGGTCTCCACCTCTGGCTTGATCTTGACCCAAGCCCTCCCCCGGGCGCCGGGGGTATACGGCGAGTTCGGGAGCTTGAGCATCACTCCCTCATGCCCGTCGCGGAGCGCCTTCTCGTAGACCGCACGGATCTCGTTCTCGTCGTCGAGCACTTTCTGGGGCGCGAGGTGGGCGGCGAGCACGCCCTCGAGCACATGCCGTCGCTCCGAGAGCGGTTTGTCCAACAGAGTTATGCCGTCGGCGTAAAGGCAGTCGAAGACGCGGGGAACGAGCGCGATCGCCTCCCGGGCCGCTGCCACTCCGTGCTTGCGCCGGAACCGGCGAAGCACGGTCTGGAACGGGAGCGGACGGCCCTCGGGCCCGATGGCGACCACCTCGCCGTCGAGGATCACGTCGCGGTCCGTCGCGGCGCGGAGGGCCTCGACGATCTCGGGCAGGGCATGGGTCACCTCCTCGAGCCGCCGCGACCAGATCCGGCAGACCCTTCCGACCCGATGAAACTGGATCCGCGAGCCGTCGTACTTGTACTCGACCGCGACCGGACCGTAATCGGCGAGCTGCTCGGCGATGGTCCCCTGTTGCGCGAGCATCATCCGGACCGGGCGAAACGGGACGGTCCGGACCGATGAGAGGGCGTCCTCCCCGTTCCGCGCGAGAAGCGCGACCTCCCCCAGATCGTTCAGCGCCTGCTGCGCGTGCTCGATATGGCCCGCATCCACACCGAAGGCCAGTGCAATCGCATCCCGTACCGTTCCCTCGCCGATCCCGATACGGAGCTCGGCGAGCACAAGCCGCGCGAAGTACCGGGCTTCTCCCGGAGTCATGGCTCCGAAGCCCTGGCGGAGGAGCCGCATCCTCGCCTGTTGCGACTGCGGGCCCGACGCCCCGGCCACCCGCACGAGGAGCGCGTGCACCTCGGCAAGCGAGAGGGCCTCGTCGAAGAATGCCGACTGCTGCCGTCGGGCGAGCAAGCGCTCGATGGCGAGCCCGGCGTCGCCGGTCTCGTTCACGAGCCGGACTACGTCCGCCTTCTTTCGGCCCGCGACGTACGCGGCCGCCTCGTACAGGAGCATCGGCCCGACTCCGAGCTTCTCGGGGGACCAGTCGGGGAAGACCTTCCCCTGGACGAACCGGACGAAGACCGGGAGCTCGGCCTCGTCGAGTCCCGGCAGCACAGACGCGATCAGATCACGCATCTCAAGCCGACCCGCAAGGGCCTCGAGCTGCTCGCAGAGCACTGCGAACCCGGCGAACTCCACCTAGACCACCATCGGGCCAGAGACCGTCTGCTGGAGTGCGACCGAGAGCTGCACATCGGACGAAAAGAGGCCGAATGCCGATTCGGCCGCGATGCGCGCCCGTTCCGGGGTGTTATTCGTGTCCGAGAGATGTGCGAGCATGACCGCGGCAAGGTCCCCCGAGAACGAGCGGAGGAGGTCGGCCGTCTGGTCGTTCGAGAGATGGCCGCGCCGCGAGCGGATGCGGCGCTTGAGCATGGCCGGGTACGGCCCCTCCTCGAGCATGCGCGGGCAGTGGTTCGCCTCGAGCACGAGGGCGTCGCAGGCCGCGAGGCGGTCGCGCACGCCGTCGGGGACGATACCCGTGTCCGTGCAGTACCCGAGGCGCGCGCCGTCTTCGGAGATCGTGTAACCGCAGGGCTCGCGGGCGTCGTGCGATAGGGGAAGGGACTCGATCACGAACTCGCCCACCGCGAACGGCTCAAGGGCGCGGACGGCACATGTCGTGATCGCCTGCTTCGAGGGTTTGCGGTGGAGCAGGAACTCGGCGATCGTCCCTGACGTCGCGTAGACCGGGATTTCGAGCCTCTTCACGAACGCGTCGAGCCCGCGGACGTGGTCCGTGTGCTCGTGGGTCACGAGTACGGCCTCGATCGCGGCGGGGTCCGCGCCGGCCAGCGCGATCCGGGCCAGAAGGTCCCGCGCCGAGAGGCCGGCGTCGACCAGGAGCGCGCCGTCCCGGCCTTCGACCAGGACCGCGTTCCCCTTGGAGCCGGAGGAGAGAGCCGTGACCCGCATGCGCAAAGGGTTGGTCACGGCACGACTTGAACTCTTAGATCTTGAGGGCGGGAGAGGAGGAGAGATTTTCCTCCTCAGCCAGCAGCGCCGGGGTGTCGGCCAGTTCCTCCCCGGTCCGTACCCGGACCATCCGGGCGATCGGCAGCACGAAGATCCTGCCGTCGCCGACCTTTCCGGTCCGCGCCCCGGCACAGATGGCCTCGATGGCGGTGTCGACCTGGGGGTCACCGACCGCGACCTCGACCCGGCACTTGGGGAGCATGTCGACCGAGACGGTCTTGCCCCGGTACTGAAGTGAGATCCCTTTCTGCTCGCCGCGCCCGCGTACCTCGGTGATCGTCATGCCGGCAAACCCCCTGTCCTCGAGCGCCTTCTTGACGAAGTCGACCCGTTCGGGGCGGATGATTGCGGTGATAAGTTGCATCTTCCCATCCTCCTCAAGTCAACGCCCGTTCGCCATGCTGGGCGATATCGAGGCCGACGTACTCCTCCTCCTCTGTCACGCGCAGGCCCATGGTCTTTTTCACGATCCAGGCGATCGCGAAGGTCACGACGAACGCGTAGACGACTGCCGCACCTGCGCCGAGCAGGTTGTTGACGAACTGGGTCGTCGACCCTTCGAGCAGGCCCGGGTACTTGTTGATTGCGGTGCTCGCGAATATACCCGTCGCGATCGCCCCCCAGAGGCCGCCCATGCCGTGGATCGCCCACGCATCGAGCGACTCGTCGAAGCCGACCCGCAGGCGGAACAGCATGCAGGCGTAGCAGACCAGGCCAGCAACCGCGCCGATCACGAGGCTCGCCGGCACCCCGACGTAGCCCGCGGCCGGAGTGATTGCAACCAGCCCTGCGATCCCGCCCGAGACGAACCCAAGCGACGAGGGTTTGCCGTGGATCCAGCTGGCAGCGAGCCAGGCGAGCGCGCCGATCGCGGCCGAGGTGTTTGTGACAAGGAACGCGTTCGACGCGAGGCCGTCCGCCGCTAACGCACTGCCCGAGTTGAACCCGAACCAGCCGAACCAG
>DUGU01000022.1:0-156 GCA_013331215.1 Methanoregulaceae archaeon | reverse complement strand
TTCGTCGGCTCGAAGTTGTGCTGGCCGTAGCCGACCCGTTTACCGATCACGAGCGCGATCGCAAGCGCCCCGAAGCCCGAGCTGATGTGGACGACCGTGCCGCCCGCGAAGTCGAGCGCGCCGAGGGTCATCGCCCAGCCGCCGCCCCAGACCCAG
>DUGU01000274.1:2175-2590 GCA_013331215.1 Methanoregulaceae archaeon | reverse complement strand
CGCGCACGGCGTGCCCGTCGGCGAGATGCTCGCGGCCCTCGATATCGAGGCCTGAGACCCGCCTACGGGCGGACGTTCACTCTTTTCAGCTCGGCCAGCGAGGCCATCGGGTTCCGGCGGAGGTGGTCCGCGACGGCGGGCTCGTGCAGGAGCGTGCAGGCGCTGCAGTTCCAGACCGCTCCGACCGTCGAGGAGGCGACCTCCTCGCCGAGGGACGGATCGCCGCAGGGGTAGAGCGGGCAGTAGCAGAAGTCGCAGCGCTGGCCCTCGCGGTGGTGACAGGGGTAGTACGGGCAGCCCTCGGCCGACCAGGCGACCCAGTGGCCGCCGCCGAACCGGCTGTAGATCAGGAACGCCGGGCCTTCCCGGGATGCGCCGCGACGGGCGAGTGCCTCGCGGACGGCCGCGGCTGCGG
>DUGU01000274.1:0-2151 GCA_013331215.1 Methanoregulaceae archaeon | reverse complement strand
CGATCGCCTCGAGCAGCCCCTCCGCATCGGCGGGCGGTACGTGCGCCGCGGTCCAGGCGATCAGCGCGACCGAGTCGCCATCGGCGAGCGCGAAGGCCGTGGTCCGGTCGTACTGGACCACGACCGTCCCCGCCACGTCGGCATCGGTGACGAGCCCGCAGCTCGCCGCGGGGTCGAGCCCGTGCCGAGCTGCCGCGAGCTCGACCCCCGGCATCGCGGGGCAGGAGGCGGAGGCGGGCGCGAGAAGAAGGGCGGTGCAGGCGCGGCCACCGGACGGAAGGCCCGTGCCGGCGGCGTACGAGATCCCGCGAAGGAGGAGCGCCCCCTCCTTCGTGTAGTACCTCATGTGACGGTGTAACGAACCCGGTCCTTGAGCTCCTGCTGCTTGCCCGCGTTCCAGCCCGAGACGTCCTGCAGGTACCCGGTCACGCNNCCGCAGAGCGGGCAGTACTCGATCCCGGTCACGATCTCGTGGGCGCAGTGGCAGTGGTCGAGCGGGCAGAGGATCTGCAGGTGCGCCTCGCCGCAGTTCGGGCAGGGCGCGGCGTCGACGATCAGGTGGCAGGTGTGGCACTTGTACCGCCGCTCCTCGACCGGGATCTCGTCGAGACGACGGTACTTCCGGGCGAGGGCCTGCTGCTCTGGGGTCCAGTCCATACCTAGAGAATAGGGGATCCCGGATGTAAAGGTGTCGGCCTCAGGGACTCATAGGGCTCATCGCCGATCAGGATGAGTGCTCATCATCGGCCGCGGCTACGGCCCCCGCCGCGCCTTCAGAACGTCGGCGAGCTCGGCCGCGACCGTGACCGGGTCGCGGGCCTCGTAGATCGTCCGGCCGACGATCACGCCGTCGACGAGCGGCGCGACCCTGGCGAGGTCGCCGCCCTGCGTGCCGATGCCCGGCGCCAGGATCTTGCGCTGCCGGACGATCGGCCTGAGCGCCCGGATCCGCTCGGGCCGCGTCCCCGGCGCGATGATCCCATCGGCGCGGCATTCGACCGCGAGCTCGGCCAGCCGCTCGGCGATCCCGCGGGAGAAGAACTGGGTCGCGCCGGGATGGCTCATCTCGGCCACGACGTAGCACTCGCCGCCGTAGGCCCGGGCCGTGTCGACGCAGGCCTGGATCGCATCGCGCCCGACGAAGCCCTGGCAGATGATCGCGTCGAAGCCGCGGGTGAAGACCTGCTCGGCGATCAGCCGGTTCGTGTTCGGGATGTCGGCAACCTTGAAGTCGGCAATCAGCGGCAGGCCGAGCGAGGCGAGGTCCTCGACGATACCGAGCCCGGCGCGGAGGATCAGCGGGTACCCGAGCTTGAGCCGGTCGAGGAACGGGGCGCAGGTCTCGGCGATCTCGAGCGCCTCGAGGGGATCTCCCACATCGAGCGCGAGGATCAGTTCAGCCATGCTGCGCCTCCAGCCGCTCGAGCACGGCCGCGGCCATGAGCGGGAAGGTGATGGTCGCGTCGGCGTAGACGGTCACGGCCTCGGCCCCCTCGGCGAGCTTGCCCCAGGACCGCGCCTCGTCGAGGGTCGCGCCCGAGAGCCCGCCGAGGTCGGGGCGGTCGCCGGTCAGCTGGACGGCGTAGGCGAAGCCGTTCTCGGTCATCAGCATCGACTGGAGGATGTAGTTCTTGGGCACGCCGCCGCCGACGAGGAATGCGCCCGCACGCTTCGCCCCGAAGCAGCGGTCGAGCAGACCGGGCATGTCCCGGAACGCGTCGATCGTCACCCGGTGCGTCTGCGCGAAGAGCCAGTACTGGAGGCCGATCATGGAGTCCTGGATCGCGGGGCAGTACACGGGCACTCCCTTTCGCGCCGCGGTCGCCAGGATCCCGGTCTCGAGCCGCGAGCCGAGGTGCGCGAGGAGCTCCTGGATCGAGAGGACGGAGCCCTCGGGGAGGGCGGCGAAGGCCTCCTGCATGAACTCCTCGAACCGGACGAACGCGGCATTCGGGAGGAAGACGTCGTAGATCCGGTTGATCTCGTCGTGGCGGAGCGCGACGTCCGAGCAGTCGGCCGTGCCGCGATAGTGGGAGCACCCGATCGCCTCGATCACGTCGTGGGTCAGGTTCGCGCCGGTCGAGACGAGCACGTCGATGTGGCCGCGCTCGAGGAGGTCCGCGACGATCCCGCCCATGCCGGCCGGGACCA
>DUGU01000230.1 GCA_013331215.1 Methanoregulaceae archaeon | reverse complement strand
GGTCTTGCCCGCGCCGTTCGGACCGAGGAGGCCGAAGACCTCGCCCCGTTCGATCTCGAACGAGACGCTGTCGACCGCGACCAGTTCATCGAACCGTTTTGTCAGGTTCTCGACATGGATTGCCACGGCCGTCGTCGCGCCCCCGGCGTCGGATGCGCGGGGTCCGATCGTCTGGCCGCCGCCCGAGCGCGGCACGGGGACTCCGTCCGCCGTCATGCCGCCCGGTCCTTCAGAGCCGCGATCACTCGCTTCAACCGCCCGTCCATCTCGTCCAGCTCGGCTCGATAGGGCGCGATATCGCTCGGGGGGAGCTCCTCCAGGTAGGAGAGGTCGCTCTCGAACCCGGTCAGGGCCGCGTCGAGCGAATCGGTCGTCGGCTCACCACCCGCCGGATCGAACGTCCGCGCCCGCTCCCTCATCTCGCGGCTCCAGTGGCGCATCACATGGGCGCAGCGATGCATCCCATGCTCCATCTCGTGCGAGATCCACTCCCGTCCCTTCGCGTCGTTCTCGTACATCTGCATGCCCCGCCCCTCAGACCTGCTCGCTTCCATGGACCTACCTCTCGCGCAGGCGTTCAAAGCGCGCGGCGATCTCGTCGAGCTGTTCGCGGTACCGCGTCACCCGCTCTACCGGCAGGTCCTCCAGGTAGGAGAGCAGACTGTCGACCTCCGAGAGGACGCCGTCGACCGAGGTCGAGGCCGGGCTGCGCGTGACGCCGAAGTAATCGATCTCCTGGCACCCTTCGGGCGTAAGCTCGTACCGCCCGTCCTCACGCTTCCGGATCAGGTTCTCCTCGGCCATGGCCTTCTTCAGCAGGGGGTAGACCGACCCCGGCGAAGGCTTCCAGTGGCCGAAGCTCATCATCTCGATCGCTTCCATGATCTCAACGCCATTCTTCGGCTGTTCGCTGAGCGTGTACAGGACCATGGTCTTGAGTCCGCCGTATCCTCCGTACCGGCCGAGCCGATGGAGTTTCTTCATCATCTCTCGCATATCGTACATGGCACCCTTCATCTCCCGCATATCGTACATTGTACTCTCCTGTCCGGGCTCGATTCCCGACATGCATCTCGCCGTGCGTCCCGACCTCCAGGCCATCGCCTCCGTGTGCGGAGACCCGATATCGGAAAAACGATATCGGTAAATCGATATTGGCGCTCCCCACGTATTATGGTATCCGATCCGGCGGCCGCACCCGGCCGTTCCCGCAGCGCAATGCCGGGCCCGCAGGAGATCGAGGAGACAGGAGGCGAACCCACCCCCCGAAGAGCGCGGCGGATCACCCCGGCGGCGGCCGGCCGGAAGTAATTTCCGTACAGGCCCGCAGTAATCGCCGTGGGATCTCGAAAGAAACGCGAACTGCGGCCGCGCGATCAGCCAGCGCTGTCTATGAGATACCATCTCGGCGTCGTCGTCCTCCTCGGCGTCGCGGCAGCGGGCTGCATGGCGACGCCGTCCACGACGATGTACGCGGAGCCGCGGTTGAAGTACCTGCTCCTCGACCATTACGGCGAGGACCGGTTTTTTTACTGCGACCCCGACTACTACCCAATCTCCCGCGGCGACGAGCAGACGAAGGCGCTCGAGGCCTTCCCCGCTATTCAAAACAACACCGCCGAGTTCGACGCGATCGTGAACCGGGCGGGGCTGCAGCCGCCATATTCGGACGGCGCGAAGCTCGCGATCTACCGGGAGCACAAGCGGCTGCAGGCCATACCGCTCACCCCGGCGGGGACGGACTCCTTCACGTACAGCATGCAACTCAGCACCGAGGGGGAGGGGCGCCGGGTTTCGGGCGCGATCCGTACCGACGGCTCGATCGCCGAACGGCGGTCCGAGGCGGCGATCCTGACCTGCCCCATCTGCCTCGCGGAGGACACGCGGATCGATTCACCGCAGGGACCGGTCCCCGTGAGCTCCCTGCGGGAGGGGATGCTCGTCTGGACGCTCGACGCGGATGGGGTAGGGGTCGCTGCCCCGGTGCTCCGGACGGTGAGGGTCGCCATCCCCGCGGGCCACCTCGTCGTCCGCCTGGAGCTCGCCGATGGCCGGACCGTCACCGCCTCTCCCGGGCATCCCACAACTGACGGGCGGACTCTCGCGGCGCTCCGCCCCGGCGACCCGCTCGATGGATCGGCCGTGCTGCACGCGGAGACGGTCCCCTACGCCGGGGATTACGTCTTCGACATTCTGCTCTCGGGGCCGAGGGGGAGCTACCTGGCCGACGGCATTCCCCTGAACAGCACCCTGCGCTGAACGGACCGGAGGCACTGTCCCCCTCGCGACAGCCCCGCCCGGAGAGGGCGCTCCGCTGAACTGCGGCCGCGGCCTTCCGGCGGCTCAGGCCGGCGCCATCGTGAAGAAGAAGGTCGACCCCTCGCCCGGGGCCGACTCGACCCGGATGCGGCCCCCGTGCCGCTCCACGATCCTTTTTACGATTGCGAGCCCGATCCCGGTGCCGTCGTACTCCTCGCGGGTGTGAAGACGCTGGAAGATCACGAAGACCCGGTCGTGATACTCGGGGTCGATCCCGATCCCGTTGTCGGTCACGGTAAATTGCCAGAGATGTCCCGTGCGTTCGGCCGCGATCCGGACGTGGGGCGGGACATCGGCCCGACGGTACTTCAGAGCGTTGCCGATCAGGTTCGCGAAGACCTGCCCGAGCTGCGCCGGGTCGGCCATGACCACCGGCATCGGGCCGACCTCGATAGCCGCGCCCGAGGCCTCAATCGTCCCCGTGAGATCGCGAAGAACCTCCCCGAGCACCGCGCCTGCGTCCGTCGCCTCGGGCGTCCTGCCGGTCGTGGCCACACGGGAGAGAGCAAGCAGATCCTTAATCTGCGCCTGCATCCGGGTGCCGCCCTCGACGATGAAGTCGATGTACTCGTTCCCGTCCTCGTCGAGCCTCCCACGGTACCGGCGCTCGAGGAGCTGCGAGAACGAGATGATCGATCGGAGGGGCTCCTGAAGATCGTGGCTGGCAACGTACGCGAAACGCTCGAGATCCTCGTTGGAGCGCTGCAGCTCGGCCGCGAACTCCTGGAGGGCGGCCTCCGCCCGCCGGATCTCGGTGACGTCCTGGAAGACCGTAGCGAACGTACCCGGCTTCGTTGAGACCACGGAGATCCGGAAATGCCGGTCCAGGGGCGCGAAGTACTCCGTGAACGACGTGGGCTCTCCCGTCTCGGCCACGCGCCGGTAGATCTCGAAGAATGGCGGCTCCTCCACCCCGTAGAGCCGGCTCGCGAGCGCTCCCGTGGCTCGCTCGACCGGGATCGAGGTGTTCTTTTCGAACGCGGGGTTCGCGTCGACGATCCGGTAGTCAACCGGCCGGCCGTCGGCATCGTAGACCAGCTCGTGGACGGCCACGCCCTCGTTCATGGAGGCGAACAGGCTCCGGAACCGGCCCTCGCTCTCCTGCAGGGCCTCCTCGGCCCGCTTCTGGATCGCGCTCTTGAGGATCTCCCACCGGCCCCCCCGCTTGATCAGGGCGAACTCGTGGTTGTCGATGACGTCCACGATCTCCTTGGCCCCACACATCGCGAGCGAGTACGTGCAGACAGCGAGCATGCGGTGCTGGCCGATGACGTCGTTGATCATCTCCTCGTACCGGTAGAAGTCGTCCCAGCGAGCCTCCTCGAGCCAGAAGGTGTTGCCGGTCAGGCGTAGGCCCTCGAACCCGCGGCGGCGCGCGTCGTTCAGTTTGTCGAGCCAGCCCCGGAGCACGGTCTCCGCGTCGAACTGCCCGTCCCGGACGTACCAGTCCCGGTAATCGAGGATCTCGATCTGGCCCCGCGCGATTCGCTCGTCGAGGTCGGGGACGGACGCGCGGAGGGAACGGGCCGCCGCCTCCACTTCGAGCGGCGCCGAGGTGACCCACATGCAGAACTCGTTGGCCGCGAGCCCCTCCCTGAAGTACGGGACGAGCGTGTCGACGAGGTCGCCCGCGGTCTCGTAGAACTGGCAAAAATGCGCCCCCCACGGGACGTCGCCGACGACCTCGATCCCGGTCCGCCGCAGGCGGCCGCCCATCATGCCGTCGGCGGACAGCGCGCCCGACGGTGAGACATGGGTGTGATGGCTGACATCCGCTGCCGGACTCATCCTGGTGAGATTCGGTTCACCCGCGGAAAATTGTTTGCATAGGGAATGCTTGCCGTACGGCCACGATTCGGCGGCGAGCGGACCGGCAGGGGCCGGAGTGCGTCGCGGACCGACACCCTCTCCCCGCACGCAGCCGATCCTTTCTACGTCGTCCCGAGGACCGCGTAGCCCCCGTCCGAGGTCTGGATCACCCGCTTTACCTCGTGTAACGTCCCGGGCGAGAAGAGCGGCCGGTTCCAGACGAGGTTGCCTCCGGCGTCGAACCGTAGAGCGCGGAGGCCGGTGTACGGATGCGGACCGAGGAAGATCTCCGAATCGTAGCCGTTGACTCCCTCGCCAACGGGAACGCCGACCGAGACAATGCCGCCGTCGCTCGTCACGTCGAAGACGCGGCTGGCATTCAGGTTCCGCCCTCCCATCACCCGCCCCGCCGGATCGAGGATCGCCGAGGTGACACCGAACCCGGGATGCGGGACTGCGGAGTTCTTCGTACTGTAGAGAACCCCGGTTCCGTCGGGCAGGGCCCGCATCCGGACGACCCCCCGATTCTCGACCTGACCGAGCGAGACCGGGGTCGCTGCCGCACCGTCCCTGTCGGTCCGCAGCATCACAAGGTCCATGGTGAAATCCGTGCCGGAGTTCTCGTCCGACGGCCCCGCGAGGAGCAGGCTGCCGTCTCCCTGGTCTTCGAGCGCGGACCATACGGCAGCGATCCCCGCATCGTACGACCGCTGCCATACGAGCTCTCCATCCGACGAATACTTCACCACACGCGCTCTCTCCACCAGCGTACCGGGAGTGTACGACGGCATGGCGACGGTGCGCATCGTGGCCACGCGGAGGGCGCTGCCGCCCGCTCCGGTGGGAGGAATGTCGACGCCGGCTTGAGCGGCGCGGCGTCCTCCAGGGGAGCGGCCGATCCCCCGCGCGTTGTGGTGGTGGCGAACGGCTGCGGGAGGATCTGCTCCTCCGCGATCGAGGAGCCATTCGTCGTCCAGACCTGGTAGACAGCGTATCCGCCGACGAGATACCCCCCGTCACCGAGCCGCATCAGCGAGGATGCCACCGGCACCGCAGTCGGGCAGGTCCAGACCGCCGCTCCGGCCCGGTCGAACCGCATCACTTCGCCGTTCGGCATCAGGACCGCGAAACCGCCGTCGGGATCGGCAACGACCGCCCGAGGGCGATCGACCCTGCCCGTACTTGTCCGGTCCGAGATCACCCTTCCGTCCGATGACAGGCGGATCGCCCGTGGAGATGCGGCCTGCATCGGCCTCGTGCCGTTCTGCCCGACGACGACGAGCTCCCCGCTCTCCAGCTCGGCCATGTCCTCGCCGGCGTCGTTCTGGCCGCCGTCGATCGTGCGCATCCATTCCTGCG
>DUGU01000087.1 GCA_013331215.1 Methanoregulaceae archaeon | reverse complement strand
CCCCCAGCCCTCCCCCGCTCCACTGACGGCCGCCACCCTCCCGAGTCTGTACGGATTCGCCCCTCGTTCTCCGAATCGGCGGCGCCTCCCCGGCTCCCCCTCCACCATTCCTCCGTATCAGCTTTTCTCACAGCTCTGCCTGAGGCGCATATGCCACAGGTGATGGCCTCACTCTCCGGCACCCGCTGGCGATACGGGCGGTCCCGGAATGTATGCCGCTCGGGGCTCTACTGGTCCTTCACGTGGAGTTCCCGTGGCCCGGGGACGTACAGTGGCGAAACGAAAAAGGGATGGAGCCCGGTTACGGGGTCTTCGGCTCGTCCCCCGGGGGCATATCCGTCCTGGGCGGCTCACCCGCGGGTCTGCCCGTGAGCGGGTCCATTGGGGGCTTCGACTTAACTGATTCCTCCTGTATCGTCCCCATTAAATCGTCCATCATCTGCGGAGCACGATCCCGCAGGCCGAACCCGACGATGATCGCGATCGCCGCCCCGAGCCCGAGCCCGATGCCCCACGCAATGGGCGTGACGAAGATGTAGATGATCGTAAGGTCGATCTTGAGCTGCTGGAGCGCGAGGATCACGAGGACGAAGTAGAGGAACGCCTGGAGTGCCGTGATCAGCGGGGACATCATTGAGATCTGCCGGCTCGCACCGAGGCTCCGGAGGAAGTCGGCAAACCAGTCGATCACGATGAACCCGACGATCAGGAGGATTACGAAGATCGCGATGTTCGGCAGGTACGCGATGATCTGCGTGACGAGTGCCGTCAGGAACGCGAGGTTGAGCGCATTCGCTGCAGCCACTATCGCGATCAGGTAGACGAACCACCGGACGATCAGGTCGAAGAACTTCACGATCCCACGGCTTCCTTCTCCGCCGTACTGCCGCTCGACCGCTTTACCCACCGATGTCCGGGCAAGCGCATCGTCGACGCCGAGCCGATCGAGCAGGGTCGCCACCCCTGCCCCGAGTAGTCTCCCGATGATCCACCCGATAATCAGGATCACAATCGCAGCGAGCAGGTTCGGTAGCCACGCGATAGTCTCGTTGGTCATCTGCTGGATGCCGCCAATAATTTGCGCCATTAGGTTCACCTGGTCCGCCTTTTCGTCTCAAGCTATATTAACGTAGCGTCCATTTCATCTCCATAAAGTTATTAAAAACTCTTTACGGAAGCAGAATCGATGGCGGCGGACTCTGGAGAGCGGCTTCACTCCCGCCGTCCCGGGCTTGGCATGAAGCGGGAAGATCGGGAGGGCGCCGCCGTCCCTCACGACAGGTATATCCTTTATCGGATACGGTTCAATGCGTACCCCGATCAGCGTGTCCGACCGGTACTCGTTCATCGCCCGAGTTCCCGACGAGCCCGGCGCCCTTCATCGGGTGGCCGAACTCCTCGGGGCGTACGCCGTCAACATCAACCGTATCCAGTACGACCACCGGATCGACAGGCACACAGTCTTCTTCGAGGTGACCGGCCCCGCCGATGGATATGCGCGCGTCCTCGCCGAGCTCGAGGCGCTCGGTTACCTCCAGACCCGCCTTCCCATGCTCCGGCTTCTGACCCTCTACGTCTGGCTTCCCCATCGCCCCGGCGGCCTCTTCGGGTTCCTTCAGGAGGTCACGGACGCCGGCGCCAACATCGTCGCGATCGACTTCGACGATCACGGTATC
Organism: Methanoregulaceae archaeon; assembly: GCA_013331215.1. Lineage (GTDB taxonomy): Archaea > Halobacteriota > Methanomicrobia > Methanomicrobiales > Methanospirillaceae > UBA288 > UBA288 sp11384u. Next base: position 3,002 of record DUGU01000087.1, on the reverse strand, counting down.
CACCCGGAACGGGTCGAGCTGACCCTGAACCTCTCCGAGTCGACAGCCATTGAGGCTCTACTCGACCGACTCAAGGCGCGATACCGGCTCGAGGTTGTCGAGTACGATCCGACCACGCGACGACTCGACGACACGATCTACTACGTCCGGTTGGCGGAGCAGATCCGGGAACTGATCGGCGACGCGGACGACCGTTTCCTGCTCTGCCTGCTCCAGGACATCAACCACGTCGTCCAGGAGCTCCAGCATCGCGGACGCGACCCGGCCAAGACCTTCGAGACCTGCCTCGCGGCCGGGCGGCGTCTCCGCGAGACGCAGGGGGATGGGTTCTTCGCCGATATCCAGCGGATCCAGGTCTCGGAACAGGTCCGCCTCTGGTGCTTCCAGCTTCCAGCCGGCGGCAACACCTACTTGCTCGACGCGGGCGATGACCTGGTGGTCGTCGATACCGGCTTCGGCAGCTATCACGACGAGTGCGTCCGTATGTTCCAGGCGGTCGGGATCACAGACCTCTCCCGCCTCTCTCTGGTCGTCGTCTCGCACGCCGACGCGGACCACTCGGGCGGCGCCGGCCTTTACGACGCTCCATCCCTGATGCATCCGGCGACGGCCGAGATCGGGCGGGATCTGTCGCGGGCCTACGGCTCGCGCGCCGAGGAGTCCATTCTCGAGGCTGTGTACACGACCCTCATCAACCTCTTCTCACAGTACACGCCGGCAAGTCGCGTCCATACGTTCTCGACGGAGCCGCGGGGTGAACGGCACGGCTTCGCCGTGATCGACCGGCTCCGTGTGGGGGACCTCTCGTTCGAGGTGCTCGAGGGCCACGGAGGTCACATGCACGGCCAGTGCTACCTCTTCGACCCCGAGCACGGGCTCCTCTTTCCGGCCGACGCCCTGATCAACTTCGAAAGTCTCTCCTCCGAACGGCGGAGTTACGCCTCGATCGCCGTCTATCTGGTCACCTCGGTTAACGTGGACAGCGAGCGGGCGAACGCCGAACGCGACGCACTCCTCGAGCTCGTCGCCGAGACCGACGAGCGGCTCGCCGCCTCGGGCCGGCGCTGCCTCGTGGCTGGCGGCCACGGTGCAGTCTCGGTCCTCGCGGAGGGGAGGCTCGTCGCGTGCGGCGAAGTCGCCCCCTTTCGCCCGGCCCGGTAGATTACACACATGCTATCCGGGCGCGGGCCCGACAGTACCCGGAGACCGCCGTGGCCCTCATCCTCCCCGAGTTGATCCACGAAGCGCTGACCCTGTCCCTCGACTTGGTCGAGACGGTCCTTCTGCTTTTCAACCTCGCCATCGTCATCGCGATCGTCTTCGTCGAGCGCCGGAATCCGACCGTGGCGCTCGCGTGGGTCGCCGTCCTCCTGCTCTTTCCATATGCCGGGTTCGTCCTCTATCTCCTCTTCGGCCGGCATATCTACTCCGAGCGACGGTTCCACCTGAAGGGGAGCGACGATCAGCGTGTACGCTCCCGCGTCCGGCGCCAGACACGGGCCCTCGACGAGCGCCGCATCGAGTTCGCCGACCCGGCGGCCGACCGTTTCCGCCCGCTCATGCGCCTCCTCCTCGCCGAGGACCGCGCCGTGATCTGGACGCAGAGCCGGGTCGAGTACGAGGATCGCGGCGAGGCGCACTTCATCGCCATGCTCGAGGCGATCCGATCCGCCCGCCACTATATCCACATGGAGTACTACATCATTCGGAACGACGAGCTCGGCCGGCGCTTCATCGATGTGCTCGCGGAGAGGGCGCGTGCGGGGGTGACGGTCCGGCTCGTCTACGATGCCGTCGGATGCGCCAGCGTGGGACGGAACTTCTTCCGCCCGCTTGCGGAGGCCGGCGGTAGGGCCGTCCCCTTCTTTCCCGGCTTTCTCGGCCTCGTCAACTTCCGGATCAACTTCCGGAACCACCGGAAGATCCTGGTCGTGGACGGGAACGTCGGGTTCCTGGGCGGGTACAATATCGGCGTCGAGTACCTCGGTGAGGGCCCCCTCGGCCCCTGGCGCGACGCCCACCTCCGGCTTGAGGGCGACGCCGTCCAGTCTCTCCAGGCCCGCTTTCTGATGGACTGGAATTATGCGGCCCGCGACTCCCTTGGTCTCGAGGACGGGTTCTTCCCCGAGCCACGTGCTGCGGGGACCGTCGCCTGCCAGATCGCCTCCTCGGGCCCCGACACGCCGAAGCTGACGATTAAGGAGGGCTTCCTGAAGATGATCGCGTCGGCAACGAAGACGATCGAGATCACGACCCCGTACTTCGTCCCCGACGATTCGGTCCTGGACGGACTCCGAATCGCGGCCGGTTCGGGCGTGCATGTCCGTATCATGATCCCTTCCAAACCCGACCATATGTTCGTCTACTGGGCCACTCTCAGCTACATCGGCCCACTCCTCGATGCCGGCGTGCGGGCGTACACCTACGACCGGGGCTTTCTGCACGCGAAGACCTGCGTCGTCGACGGCGAGGTCGGAACTGTCGGGACCGCGAACTGGGACGTGCGATCGTTCAAGCTCAACTTCGAGACAAACGCCTTCATTTACGACCGGGCCGTCTGCGGGGAGCTCCGCCGTGCCTTCCAGCGGGACCTCGAATACTGTACCGAGCTGACGACAGAGCGGTACGCGGCGCAGGGTCGTCTCATCCGGATAAAAGAGTCGATCTCGCGGCTGCTGACGCCGGTTCTCTAAAAATTGGGAATCAGGCGAACATCGCGCTGCTGGCCGCACCGATGCCGGTGCCGCGCTCGAGCTCGCCCGTGAACTTGTCGATCGCCTTCAGGAGATCCTCCCGCGTGACGTGCTCGTGTTCCGAACGGATCGCGAACATGCCGGCCTCCATGCAGATGGCCCGGAGGTCCGCGCCGTTCCGCCCGTCGGTCTTGAGCGCGATCTCGCGAAGGTCGATCGACGCGTCGAGGTTCATGCCTCCGGTGTGGATCTTCAGGATTGAGAGCCGCCCTTCGACGTCGGGCAGCGGGATCTCGATGATCCGGTCGA
>DUGU01000299.1 GCA_013331215.1 Methanoregulaceae archaeon | reverse complement strand
GTAGACCATGTCGATCTTCTTGGCCTGGAGCGCCGGGATGATCCCGTCCCAGGCGACGGGCAGGAACTCGACCTTGAAGCCCATCTTGTTCGCGATCCAGCGCGCGGACTCGACGTCGAACCCGGTGAAGCTGCCGTCCTTCTCCTGGTACGAGTATGGCTGGTACGCGTTGTCGATCCCGATGATGTACGAGTCCTTCAGGCCGGCCACGTTCGTGCCGTTCGTGGTGTTGTTCGTGGCTGGCGGCGTGCCGGTGCACCCGGCGAAGAGCAGGCACCCCGCCAGGAGCAGCACCAGCAGCCCGAGAATCTTCCTCTGCATGAGTTCGAAGCTTGGCGCCGAGACCAAAAAAGGGTTATTGAGACGGTGGAGGAGATGGCTTTTTTGTTCTTTTTATCTCTAACCAACCTGAAAGATATCTATAAATATTATTGAGTCCTATGGGCGCGTTGCCCCTGCTGGACCGGTTGGGGAGAAGGCGGAACGGGCCGTACGACACGATCGACATCATCGTGGACGCACGGACGAACTGCGATGTTCACCGACGTGGTACCCTGCGATGGAAGGGTCACAGATCCTGCGGCAGGGATCTGAACAAGCCTGATAGAGCAGGCAAACACAGTCACAGAACAGACAGAGACCGGATCGGAAACCCCGTCATTGGGCGTGATGACGAAACGACCGACCCGAAAAGAAGACCGATCGGTCCTCGGGGCACCCTTCTAGGGGGGCCGGGCACGGAGCGTGCTTACCGGCTCTCCTTCCGAACAGACCCGGTACGGCCCGTCTTCCCGATCTCTTCGTCAGGTTCGTCAAGATATTCCGGACGCAGGAGCGAGCCCTCGGGGCTGTCCGGGGCATAGGATCGCCCGACCTTGGAGCGACAACTGCTGTTCGACGATCTCCCATTGCATGAATACGGGTCCTGGCGCCCGGCCCTCATGGGATCACGGACACCGCTGGGAAAATGGCTTTTTCGGCCTTTTTTGAGCTTGGTTCATCTTGAAAAATATCTATAAATATTATTAGTGTCTATGTGCGGCGTGCCCTTGCCGGACTGGTTGGGGAGAAGGCAGACGGACCCGACGACGCGATCAACATCATCGCGGACGCACGGACGGACTGCGATGTTCACAGACGTGGTGCCCTTCGAAGGAAGGGTCACAGATCCTGTAGAAGGGATCTGAACAGGCCTGTACAAGCAGGCACACAGCCACGGAACAGACCGGAAACGGATCGGAAACCTCGTCGTCGGAGGTGTTGACGAACGACCGATCCGACGAGACGGCCGATCGGTCCGCAGGGCACCATTCTCGGAGCGAAGGTCACTGAAGAACGTCCGCCGTCTCCCCATCTCTTTCGACCCGGCTGCGGCGATGCGTCAGCGGGCGAGCCCCGCGAGTCCGCTTTCGAGCTCGGCCAGATACTCGGCCCGCGAGAGCGACCCCTCGGGAAACGGGCAGTCCGGGTCGTAGACGCGCCGTATCTCGGGGTCGCTCGGCAGGATCAGGTCGAGTTCGACCCCCGAGCGCACGACGGCGCGGACCATGGCCTCGCGGAAGAGCCCGATGCAGTAGGCCGCGCGTCGGTCGTACAGGTCTCGCGTGGCCGTGAGAAAGGCGGCGAGCCGGTAGGTCTCGATCTCGAGAAAGTCGCGGCGGACCCGCTCGTCGTGGACGTTGCCGAGCATGTACCGGTAGTGCGCGAACGGGTACATCCGTTCGAGCTCGGCCGGCACCACGCCGCAGGTGCCGAAGATCAGCAGCTGGTACTCGTCCGGCGCGAGGACCCGGTCGAAGAGGGCATGGAAGAGGCGGTGGCTCGGGCTCGTGCTGTATGGTTTTCTTACCGCGCACGGGATAAAGATCGCGAGGGGTCTGGCGTGCAGGCGGTAATCTTCGAGGATGAAGCGGAAGGCCTCCTCGAACTCGTCCATGTAGAACGGCGGATCGAGCAGTCCCGCGTGCGCAGCCCCGGTGACCATGCCGATCCTCTCAGACGAATAACTTGAATAAACCTTCTCGCGCATTGAATGGTTGCACGGTGATGCCCCTGCAGGTCAACTTCGGCGGATTCGTCCCGGTCAGCACGGTCGACTGGCCCGGCCGGGCCGTCTGCACGGTCTTTCTCCGGGGGTGTCCGGCCCGCTGCGGCTACTGCCACAATGCGGCCCTTCTCGGGGGCAGGGACCCCCGCGGGCTCGACGAGGTCGTGGGCATGATCGCCGGAAGCGTCCTCGTCGTCTCGGCCGTGGTCTTCACGGGCGGGGAGCCGACCATGCAGGGGGAGGCGCTCGTCCGCCTGGTCCGCGAGAGCCGACGGCTCGGGCTCGAGGTCGGGGTGCACACGAACGGCGCCTACCCGGACGTCCTCGCCGCGCTCATCGATGAGGGCCTCGTGGACCACGTGGCCCTCGACCTCAAGGCGCGGTGGGAGCGCTATCCCAACCTCCTCGGGGTCGACCTGGTAGACCGGGTGAAGGCGTCGCTCGCGCTCTGCAGCGCCGCGTACGCCGAGGGCCGTCTTCCCGCATTCGAGGTGGTCGCGACCCTCTTCCGGGGGTACGAGGACGAGGTCGGGGGGATCGCGCGGGAGGCCGGCGACGCCCCGCTCGTTCTCCAGCAGGGGGTCACGGGGGCCGTGGCGCCGCTCTCGTTCACGGAGCTGGCCGCGCTCGCCGAACGGCTGGGGCGGTCGTGCCGGGTGCGGACGAGAGAGAA
>DUGU01000094.1 GCA_013331215.1 Methanoregulaceae archaeon | reverse complement strand
CTGATCGAAACGCTTGGTGAATATGCTCGGGTGGCAGTAACTGAGTAATCACCTTCATATATTCGAATGTACCAATACGAAGCCGTGCAGGAGAAGATCAAATTGCTGAAGGCGCTCGGCGACGAGACGCGGATGCGGTTTGTCCAGTGCCTGCAGGACGGCGAGCGATGCGCGTGCACACTCGTGCCGGCCGTCGGCAAGGCTCAGCCGACGGTCTCACAGCACCTCCGGATCCTCGAGGAGGCCGGGGTGCTCGAGTCGCGGAGGAAGGGCATAAATATCTGGTACCGGATCAGGTCGCCAGATGCGATCAGGATCCTGGAAATCCTCGACATTCCGAAGATCGAGGTCCTGAACACCTGTGAGGAGACGACATGACGAAAGACACCATGATCATTTTCGAGGGAGCGCTCTGCTGTTCGACCGGGATCTGCGGTCCCGAGCCGAACAAGGCGCTCATCGAGCTGAACGAGAACCTGAAGCGGCTGAAGTCCGAGCGCCCCGATGTGGAGATCACACGGGCCAGCCTGACCTTCAACCTCGAGACGTTCCTGGAGAACAACGACGTCCTCGAGATGGTGAAGGCGCAGGGACCCGACATCCTGCCCGTTACCACGCTCAACGGGAAGGTCGTCACGGAGCGGCGCTATCCGACCTACGAGGAGTTCCTGGCGCTCCTCAACCGGGAGCGCGAACGGGTATGACCGGAAGCCCTACTCCGCGCCGCGACGCCCCATCAAGCGGCGGCGGCGAGCCGGATGCAGCGGGGTACAGCGTGATCCGGAAGTATGTGACGCCGGAGAAGGGGATCCAGCGGTTCATTTTCTTCAGCGGCAAGGGCGGCGTCGGCAAGAGCACCATGAGCTGCTCAACGGCCGTCTGGCTCGCCCGGCAGGGATACAGGACCCTGCTCGTCACCACGGACCCCGCGCCGAACCTCTCGGACATCTTCGGCCAGACGATCGGGCATCGGATCACCCAGATCAAGGGCGTCGAGAACCTCTCGGCGATCGAGATCAACCCGGACGCGGCCTCGGAGGAGTACCGCGACCGGGTTGTCGCGCCGCTCACGGGGATCCTCGACGAGCAGAGCCTTAAGGGGATCCGGGAGCAGCTCAACAGCCCCTGCATCGAGGAGGTCGCGGCCTTCGACAAGTTCATCGAGTTCATGGAGAAGCCGGAGTACGACGTGGTCGTCTTCGACACCGCTCCGACCGGACATACCCTCCGGCTGCTCGAGCTGCCGAGCGGCTGGAGCGACGAACTCGCGAAGGGCGGCGCGACCTGCATAGGCCCGAGCGCATCGCTGCAATCGTCGAAGGTGAAGTACGACCGGGCCATCGCGGCCCTGCACGACGAGAAGCGGACTTCGTTCGTCTTCGTCCTCCGGCCGGAACGGCTCTCGATCTACGAGACGCGCCGGAGCGTCGACGAGCTCGACGAGCTGGGCGTCAGGACGAGCTTCCTCGTCATCAACGGGATGCTGCCGGAGGCCGCGGCCACGGACGATTTCTTCCGGGCCCGGTACGACCATGAGCAGGCGATCGTCCGGGAGATCCACCGGGAGTTCACGATCGAGACGTTCATCGTTCCGCAGCGGAGCACCGAGATCAACGGCCTCGCCCTGCTCGAGGCCGTCGGGGCTCTCCTCTACGAGGGCTCCGAGGAGGCGGTCCGGCAGACCGTGACCACGGCGACGGCGGGGGCCACCTCTCCGGTCCTGCACGACGAGGCCGAGATCCTCCGCCTCCTCACGCCGAAGAAGGGGACGCGCTACCTCTTCATCACGGGGAAGGGCGGCGTCGGCAAGAGCACCATCGCGATTGCGACGGCGGTCTACCTGGCCGGTAAGGGCTACCGCACCCTGGTCCTGACCACCGACCCCGCGTCTCATCTGCCCGAGACCTTCGGGCAGGAGCTCGGGAACGAGCCGACACAGGTCAACGGCGTGGAGAACCTCTACGCGACCCAGATCGACCCGGAAGCGGCGTGGAACGAGTATACGGCGCGGATCCTCGACGTCGTGAAGGACGAGAGCGAGGAGACGAGGAAGGCAGTCCAGGAGGATCTCAGCTCACCCTGCGCGCAGGAGATGGCCGCGTTCGAGAAGTTCATGAGTTACTTCGACCTGAAGGGCTACGAGATCATCATCTTCGACACGGCGCCGACGGGCCATACCCTGCGGCTGCTGGAGATGCCGTCGGACTGGAAGGGGTTCATCGACCTCGGCACGTTGACCAAGAAGACCTCGGACGCCACCGCGAACAAGTACGCCCACGTGATCGAGACCATGCGGAACCGGGACGAGAGCACCTTCGTCTTCGTGATGTACCCCGAGTACACCCCCATAATCGAGGCCTGGCGGGCGGCCGAGGACCTGAAGGCGCAGGTCGGAATCGAGACGGGCATGGTCGCGATCAACCTGCTGCTCCCCGCTGGATACGGAAACAACAGCTACTTCGCCGAGAAGCGGCAGCAGCAGGAGAAGTACGTGCAGATGATCCGCGAGAGGTTCCGGGTGCCCCTGCTGGGCGTGCCCCTCTTCGTCGAGGAGCTCAAGGGTATCGACTCGCTCAAGCAGATGAGCCGTACCATCTTCGGATCATGATATCGGGATCGGAGACGTGAAACAATGGCAATAGAGGTATCACAACAGGAACTGGAAGCAAAGCAGGACGTGGAGCTACGAGTGATGGCCTTCGCCCGAGGGATCATCGCGTCCCCAGAGTACCAGCCGTTCATGCAGACCAACGGAGACCTGGCGAAGAACCAGGAGACGGGGGACCTGTTACGGAAGTACCAGCTCAAGACGGCGGAGGTGCAGCGAAAGGGCTTTGACGCGGCCTCGCTCGATGAGTTGAAGGCGCTCCGGGTGCGGGTCAAAAGCAACGAGACCTTAACCGCGTTCTACAACACGCAGGCGGCGCTCGTCGCCCTGCTCAAGCAGACCAACGACCGGATCAGCGAGAAGATCGGCCAGCAGTTCGCCCAAGCGCGGCAGGGGGGTTGCTGCTGAGATGGCGCCCGACGACGCCGATCTGCTGGCCAGGGCGGACGAGCTCGGCGATGCCCTGAAGCGCGCGAAGCAGGTGATGGATCCGGGCGCGTTCTACCACCTGCTCGTCGAGAGCAATGCAACCATCCGGCAGGTCACCCGGGTCGAATACGGAACCATCTGCGCGCCTCCCACCTGTGGGTGCGGCGGAACCTGCTGAGGTCTCACTCTTTTTCAAACGCTCATCGGTGCGGACGATCTCTGTCCGCGGATCGCTCGAACCGGCCGAGCTGATGCCGGTACCATCCCGCGAGGGAAAGGCCGGCGAGGGCGATGAATCCCGAGGCGGCCGCGTGCCACATCAGCTCCACACCGGTCACGCCGGCGAGATACGAGATCCAGAAGATCGGGCAGAAGAGGCCGGCCAGCGTGATCCCGTACCCAAGCATGACGTTGGATCGGAGGACCCGCTCGGCGCTGCTGATGTGGTCCGAAGGGTCATCGCAACAGATGGTCTCGACCGCCTTTGTCCCGAGGAGGGTGACGGGGCAGTAGTTGACGAGCCCGAACATCGCCGCCTCCACTCCGGGCAGGGCTGCCGGGTCGCCCTGCGCCCCGCTCCCCTCCACCGGAGAGGCCTCGTCAGGGTTCTCGCTCATCTCCATCTCCGATCCTCTCGGACGATCCTGGTCCCTGTCCATCGGATTGGCGCTGCGCGTTTCTGGCCTTGAGCTGTTCGATCAGAGCGAGAGCCCGCTCCTTCGCGGCAGCCTCCTTGTCGTCCTTCGGCACAGCCCACGGTTGCGTGACCTTCCAGGTCAATTTTCCGCCGATCGGCTCGGCCGGGTACGTGCCCGGGTCGCAGAGGAGCTGCCCCCGGAACTCGGTCGGCGCCTCCTGGTAGCAGGCGCGGATGGCCGCACGAATCGTCGGGATGTCCTGGAACTGGCAGTCGACGAGCGTAACCTGGTCCAGGAACCGCGCGACGACCTCGCGGGGGACGTTGTAGAGCGTGGGAAACGGAGCGTCCGATCCGATGATCCGACCCTTCTCGTCGATACCGTTCGCAAAGAGCGCCTTGAGCGCGGCCCCGGTGGCGTGGCCTGCGGACTCGGGGCCGCCGAGGACGAGGTACCGGATGTTCGGGTTGCCGACGATGTTCCAGATGATCTTCTCGAACCCGATGTTCGGGGTCTGGACCGTGCCCGAGAGCGCGGCCCCACTCTCGACGCCGGCCCGGGCCATCACCTCGATCTCGGGCGGGATCTTGTCCTCGTCCGTGTTCAGAATGATCACGACTGCGACCGGCGAGAAGTCGTTGCCGCGGAGGTACCGCCCCTCCTCGGGCGGATAGTCGGGATGCGGCTGGACCTTGCGGCTCGAGGGCGAGTCAAGCATTGCCCGCACCCCGGAAGCTGGCCCCGAGCCGGGCCGCGATCCCGGTCATTGCACCGTCCATGGATGTATACGCGATGGGGACGGTTGCCTTGAGAGCGGAAGTATCCGCGGCGCCATGATCCTGCCGACGCCGGATCCGGACGGATGGCATCGGGTTCCTGGCCTCCCCGATCCGCGAGCACCATGTCTCGCAGGACGCCGAACGATGGGACAGAATCTTACCCTCCTGTCCGGTTCGTCTTTACATTCGTTATTCTCGCGAAGAGCGAATCGACAACCTCCCGCCGCGGGTGCGCTCCGTCGATGAAATCGCGGGAGGTCAGGTTGAAGCGGCCCGGGTCGTACGAACCGACAACGGGGATGTTCTCCGTTGCCGCAAATTCTCTGAAATAGGACTCCACGGCATTGACGTTTACATACCGGGGATCGGTCCCTATAGTCTCGTAAACAATGGGATGGTACGGAGCCAGGAACAGAATGACGGTGACGTTCCTGCTCTGCAGATAGCGTACGGCCGCCTCGAAATGCTCTCTCGATCCCTCGTCGATCCGGGTGAAACGGCCCAACCCGAAGATCGGTACTGTGTTTGCATATGCACGCGCAGACGCATCTATCCTGTCGGCAGTGTTGTTTCTCATCTCTTCAGCATAGCTGATCGACCCGTCCTTGTTCTTCACCGTCACGTCCAGTTCTTCGCGATCCGTCGCATAATATGTCGTCTGGTTTCTCGTCAGTTGATACAGTGATTTGGCCAGTACGTCACGGGACAGGAACACCGTAATCCGGTTAATATCGGATAATATATTCTCGAAATCCCGTTCCGAAAGGACCGGCGGAGCGC
>DUGU01000069.1:1745-4182 GCA_013331215.1 Methanoregulaceae archaeon | reverse complement strand
CTCCTCGGGACCGCCATCCTCCCCGTCGTCGCTGCCCGGCGCCCCCCAAACCTCACGATCGTCGGCTGCGACAACGGGGTCTTCGGGTCAACCGGCAATCAGCCGACCGGGGCGGCACCCAGCACCGATCTCGCCCTGCTCGCGGTCGGCGCGGGGATGAGGGACGTCGTCACGGTCGATACGCCGTCAGCGCTCACAACCGCCCTATTGGCTCCCCAGTAGCGGCCCCGGTTCATTCTCGCTTGCTGCCGGCCGGGCAATGCCGATCTTCCAAACATACCGCTCACACCCACGGCGATCCGAGACCGATTCATGCGGTACGTCGAATCGGCCTCCAGAGAAAAAGCGAGGACGCCCGGCTCGCGGGAAATTCTGGCCGATGAGCGCGCGGTGCTTCGATATTCTCGATCCGAGCGATCTGCAGTGCGTTTCGGTTAGAGCCGGCGCCGGGCCGCCTCGATCGCCTCGGTCACGGTCTCGGCCTTCGGCTTCAGGATCACGACCGGGACGTCGACGATCCGCTCGACGATGGAGGCGAGCACGGGCGCGCAGATGATCGCGGCCGCCCCCTCTTTCTCGGCCCGGACGGCCGCGACGATGCACTCTTCGAGCGAATTCGCCGCGTAGCCCCGGACCGGATAGGGCCGCCCCCGGACCTCGACGGTCAGCCCGGCGACCTCGTCGAGCAGGAACCGCGCCGCGATCACCGCGACCGACCGGCCCTGACGGGGTTCGAGCGCCTCGACGATCCGGCGCACGGTTGAGAGACGGGGGTCCCGCTCTCCGGACGAGCACTTGTAGAGGGTCGGCAACGGGATCCCGGTCTGATTCGAAAGTTCGCGGATGGTCATATCACGCCGCGCGAGCTCCTCCGCGAGCGCGGTCTGGAAGGTCGTCTCGATGACGCGCCGCAGGAACATGAGGACATGTTGTTGGATGCGGAGCATCTTTTCTCTTTCCGAAGACCGGGGCCCGCGCTTCGGGAATCGTGTGCGGGCAGGCCGTTTCGATGGCGCGAGAGCGGTATGTTCACGGCCAATACAGATAATACCGGTTCGGACCGATATCCGTACCCATCAGGGTGATGCATCATCGGGCTCTCTGACTTCCTCAGGCCGAATGTCCGGCGGCTCGCTGCCAGAAAGGACATCCCCGCGCTCCTGCACCTGCTCGGCCACCGCACCCCCCGGGTCCGCACCGAAGCGAGGAAGGCACTCTTCGATCTCGCCTCCGCCGATCCGGACCCCTTCATCGCGCTTCTCCGGACGGGGAGCCCCGAGGAGCGGAGCCGTTCGGTCGAGGTGCTCGCGGCCGTCCCCGGGCTGGACACGGCGCAGCTGATCGCGGCCCTCGGCGAAGGGGGCGGGGGGAACCCGGCCGTGGCCGATCTCCTGGCACAGGGCGGCGAACGGGCATTGCCCGAGCTGCTCCGTGCCCTCGCCTCCGGGGAGGGCACGGTCCGGGACGGCGCCGTGCTCGCGCTCGTGGGGATGGGCCCGGATGCCTGGCCGGCCCTTGTCCCACGGCTCCGCGATCCGTTGCGCCGGGTCCGGGTGGGTGCGGCCCGGGTGCTCGAGGAGACGGGCTGGACCCCGCCCGATGCTCGGGAGGCCTTTGCGTTCCGTACGGCGCTCGGAGACTGGGACGCGGTCGCGGGAATGGGGTCTGCCGCCGTTCCGTTCCTGGTCGAGGCCCTCCGCGACGCGGACCCGGGCGTGCGCGAAGAGGTGGCTCGCGCCCTCGGGCGGTGCAGGGACGCCGCCGCTGTTCGACCGCTCGTCGAGCTGCTCGCCCGTGATCCCGAGGAGGAGGTCCGGGAGGTCGCGGCCGCCGCGCTCGGCGCGCTGGCCGACCCCAGCGCCGTCCCGGTCCTTCGCGAAGCTCTTGCGGACCGGGTGCAGATGGTTCGACTCGCCGCCGCCACCGCGCTCGAGGGCCTCGGCTGGCAGCCTGCGAGCGACGAAGAAACGCTCACGCTTCTCGTCGCGACCGCGCAATGGGGCGATCTCGGCAGGTTCGGCCCGGCCGCGGCCCCGCGGCTCGTCCGCGCCCTCGGCGACGACTCCTACGGTATCCGGCGCGGCGCGGGCGGCGCTCTCCTCACTCTCGGTGCCGTCGCCCGCCCGGCCCTCGAACGCGCTCGTACCGACCCGGACCCCGCTGTCCGCGATGAGGCGGCAGCGCTCCTGGCCCGGATGGGCCCCGCACCGCCCGGCACCGGGGAAGAGCCGGAGGCCGTGCCCGAGGCCGAGGAGCCGGCAACCGGCGAGGAGCAGCCCGCCGCGGCCGAACCCGAGACCGGGGTCGAGCCTGAACCCGAAGCCGAGCTTGAGGCGGCTCCCGTCCCCCCGGAGGAGCCCGCGCCGCCGACGCTCGCGGACCTCGCCGGCCAGCTCTTCGCCGGGGAACCGGCCGAACGCCTGGCCGCGGCCGGCGC
>DUGU01000069.1:0-1737 GCA_013331215.1 Methanoregulaceae archaeon | reverse complement strand
CGGCCCTCCGCGAGGCAGCCGTCGCGTCCCTTGGCGCGCTCGCCACGCCGGTGGCGATGCCGCTCCTGGTCGACCGCCTCACCGACTCCGACGAGGGCGTCCGCGGGGCCTCGGTCCGTGCCCTCGCCGGGCCGTCGGCCGTCCCGTTCCTCGTGGCAGCGCTGGGGCGGCCGGAGCGGGACGTGAGCACGGCTGCAGCCGGTCTTCTCGTCCGCGGGGGGTATGCCCCTTCCTCGGACAGGAAGAAACTGGAGCTCACGCTCGGACTCGAGGACTGGCGCGGGCTTGCCCGGTTCGGCGCGGACGCGGTCGAGCCGCTCGCGGCCCTCCTCGTCCACCCTGACCCGGACCTCCGGCTCGGCGCCGTTATCGCACTCGGCGAGCTTGAGGGAGACCGCCCGGCCGACCTTCTCCGGCAGGCCTATGCGGACCCATCGCCGGCCGTCAGAAACCGCGCGGCACTACTGCTGCACCTTCGACGAACCCGAGCGGTCGAGTACTGAAGGATCAGACGTTCGCGCTCGACGATTCCACGGCCCCGCCCTCCTGGTCGAGCCGCGAAAGGTCCTGGACGAGCCGGATCAGCTGCCGGCCGAACGGGGTCTCGTGGTAGACGATCCAGTTCGCCTGCCGCTCCCCCCGGATCAGGCCGGTTGACTGCAACACCGAGAGATGGTAGGAGAGCTTCGAGTCGGGCACGTGCAGCACGTCCTTGATCACGCAGACGCAGAGCGGTTGCGCTGAGAGCAGATGGAGGATCGAGAGCCGGATCGGGTCCGAGAGCGTATGAAAACGGCGGCTCTCGGCGCGGAGCCGCTCCGCATCGGGCAGCTGCCGGGCGAGCGCCTCGACTCCGCCCTGCTCCTCGATTGCCTGTCTCACCTCGTCGGGTACGGCCACGCTGTTTTCACTTCTCCTGCACCGCCATGGCGCACGCGTGTCTTATCCCTCAAGGATCATATATAGTTGCCGGAAGAGACGCCGACGGCACGGTGATTCGAGGAGCTACCATTCCGTACCCGGCGACATAAAGACCAAAATGAGGCCACCGGACGGGAGGCGGGCCCCTGCCCTCACGCCACCCGACACCGTCCGTCGCCCATATACCTATCTCCGGGCGCCGCCCACACTCCCGACGCATGGAGCCGACGAGCCGCCCGGCCGGCCAGAGCATCCCTGCTCTCCTCTGGGCCAGGCACGAGATGATCGCATGCGGCGCCCGGACGGTGGACCGGTACGAGGCCGAGTTCTGGACGGCGCGTCAGCGACAGGCGCACGCCCTCCACGAACTCTCCTACCGCGCCTGCTTCAAGCCCCAGCTCCCGCGGTTCTTCATCGAGCGGCTGACGGCGCCGGGAGACCTCGTCTATGACCCATTCTCCGGGCGGGGCACGACCGCGCTCGAGGCGGCCCTGCTCGACCGGCGGGTCGCGGCGAACGATGTCAACCCGCTCTCGGCGATGCTCGCGGCCCCGCGCCTCGCCCCGCCGGAAAGTCCGGACGCCGTCACCGCCCGCATCGCCGGGTACGAGGTCGACCCGGCCGCCCGTGCCGACCTCGATCTCTCCATGTTCTACCACCCGGCGACCGAGGCCGCCATCGTCTCCCTCCGGCGCACCCTTCTCGTGCGGGTCGCGGCGGGCGCCGACGACGAGCTCGACCGGTGGATCCGGATGGTCGCGACCAACAGGCTCACGGGCCACTCGCCGGGGTTCTTCTCGGTCTACACCCTCCCGC
>DUGU01000283.1:507-2737 GCA_013331215.1 Methanoregulaceae archaeon | reverse complement strand
GGCGGCCCGGTCCGCCCGGGGGACGTGATCGCCTTCAGGCGGCCGGACGGAGACCGCGTGATCGTCCACCGCGTGGTTTCGACCGAGGGCACGGCCTTGAGGACACAGGGCGACGGGAATGCGCTCCCCGATCCGTTCGTCGTCGAGCGGAGCTGGGTGATCGGGGTGATCCGCTCCCGGCAGCGGAACCGGGCGACGGTGCCCGTCCAGAGGGGGCGACGGGGTCTCGCCCGATTCCGGTACCTCCGGGAGAGGAGAAGGGCTATCCGGCTCTGCGTCCGGCTCGCGGCACCATGGTATCGCCTGCTTGTCGGGCACAGGCTGATCAGCCGGTTCAGCACCCGTATCGTTCCATGGGAGATACGGACCGTCCCGCGGACGGGGGAAGACAGATTGTGGTGCTTCGGCAGACTGGCCGGGGTCCGTCCCCCCGACAGTCCCCGGTGGCACCTCGTCGCCCCGTTTCCGGTCGTCATCGATGAAACGGTTCTGCCGGTGCCCGAACCCGATCTGCAGCGTTCCGTTCATGAAGCATGAGATTTCTGCTTCGGGGGTTCCCCGCCGGATGCAGACCGGGCCCGGCACTCACCCCCGCCCGCGATCTCCGACGGACGGCGGGAGTTCGGACTCTCATCCTCACAATTTCTTCAGATGCGAGAGCCACCGGTGGAGATGGAGAGCGCCGAGAGCGCGACGGTTCGGCGGAGGCCGCATCTCGGGGCAATCGAACAGGACCTTCTCCTCTGGCGGAACCATGATCCCGAGCAGATAGCGCACCTTTCCCAGGGGTGAGGGAATGAAGTGCAGTTGCATCCTCAGTACCCCGAGCGTGGGCGACCCCGACCATGCCACGTTGTCCCAGTCGGAGACCTCGGTACGCGCGGGCTCGGGCCAGCCGCCGAACCGATCGAGCCTGGCCGGCTCGGGGAGACCCGTCCATGCCGAGGCCATCCTCAGGCCCGTCTCCGTCGCGAACCGTGCGCGGTGCGCAACCGCCCTCCCCGGGAGCGCCTGCCAGTCCGTTCGGGTCAGCACCCGGGACAGGTACGCGAGGTCGCAGATCCAGCCCAGCCTGACCGCATTGCCGTGGTGGTACAGGGCGTGGTGCGCGCAGAAGGCGAGGTGGTCGGCGTGACCGAGGGTCCTGAACTCGAAGGCGGGATACGGCACGGAGATCGACCGCGAGAAGAGGCCCTCGAGCCGGTCGTGGTCCTGGGCGAATCCCTGCCCGAGGCCCCAGTGCAGCTCGAGCGGCCTGGCCGCCGGGGCCCGTGCCGGAGGCAGGTAGACCTGGTGCGGGGTCGTGAACGGCGAGAAGGCGTGGAAGTCGTACGGCGCCCGGTACCCCATCCCGACGATGACTTCGGCACACGCCTCCAGTTCGTCCTCCCGGACGAGCAGGTCGATGTCCGACCCCTGGCGCATGGCCGCGTCGGGATACACCGATCGCGAGAGCGCCGCCCCCTTCAGCAGCAGCGGAGCTATCCCCCGGTCCCGAAGGCGCTCCAGCAGCGTCGCCAGGACCCGGTCCCCCCGCATCACCGTCGCGGCCGAATGGAACAGTTCTCTCCTGAGCCGGTCGACGACCCCGGCCGGAGGGCGGAACGGGGCCGGCTGTTTCAGGAGGAGAGAGGCGAGGATCGGCCGGGCCGAATGGCCGTCGAGGAGGGAGAGGCAGGCCTGCCACTCCTCCGCGCTTCGGGCCGGGGGCGGGGCCGGGTCCTCCCGGAGCACCGAGAGCAGGTACTCGAGGAGCGCGGGATCGGCCGAAAGAAGGCCGTTCGGCGGGCTGCCGGCGAGCGGGAAGCGGGCGTGCAGGGCCTCGAGCTCGGCGATCCGTCCGGCCGCGTCGATCATCCCGTTTCACCGGCAGTCATACTTTTCGCCCCGCGGCCGGCCCGGGTCCCCCGGTACCGTATCCTGACCTTCACGGCCTCGCCGACATCCGGGGGATGGCGGCAGCCGCATATGCCATTCCGAACCATGCGGCCCCGCGGGCCTCACCAGTACGTGGAGAGGCCCGGATGAAAATGATTTGGCCGGGCCGACATGGTTCGCTTTCCGCGTTTCGAAGAACCTGTATCGCTCCTGCGATCTCCGCCGGTGCCGATCTCGACAGTACCGATCAGGGCCGGCGACGATCGATGCCGGACTTCCATGCTCTGTCGGGTCGACGGACCCGCGGACAGCAATTACCACGGACCGCGCCGCCATCCGGAGATCGGCGGGG
>DUGU01000283.1:0-406 GCA_013331215.1 Methanoregulaceae archaeon | reverse complement strand
GGAGAACGGCCGGACAGAGGCCGGAGAGCCGCCGAGCGGGATCAGTTTGATACACCTTGACATACGAATACCTTTATGGATGTATCGGCAAAGGGAGGTACCATGCCACCGGTCTCGATCCTGCTCGCGCGCGAGGCGCAGGAACGGATTATCGGCATCCTCGCGCCGAACGGCGCGCTCCGCATCTCCCTCTTCGGCTCGCGCGCCCGGGGCGATTCCCGGCCCGCGTCCGACCTCGACCTGCTCGTCCGGTTCGAGACGACGCCGTCCCTGTTCCGCCTGGCCGAGCTCGAAGAGCGGCTCGTGGACGGGCTCGGCGTGCCCGTCGACATCATCACCGAGCGATCACTCGGCCCGTACACCCGGGACTCGGTACTCCGGGAGGCCAGGGTGATCTACGGATGAC
>DUGU01000040.1 GCA_013331215.1 Methanoregulaceae archaeon | reverse complement strand
GGGTTGGTCACGATGAACCCGTCGCTCCCGCGGTCGCGCTGCTGGTCGATCAGGCCCAGGTGGTCCGGGTTCACCTCGGGGACGACGAGGGGGACGTCCGCCTCCATCCGGTGAGACGACGCGTTCGTGCAGACGCCGAGCCCCTCGCGGGCGCAGGCCGTCTCGATCTCGCCTGCGACCTCGGCGGGAAGGGCCGAGAAGACGAGGTCGCAGTCGCCGAGGCTCTTCGGGTCCGTCGGTTGGACGACGATGTCGCCCACGGCGTCAGGGAAGGGGGCGTCGAGCCGCCAGTTCACGACGTCTCCGTAGCGACGGCCCGCGCTCCGGCTCGATGCGGTCAGGGTGGTGAGGGTGAACCACGGATGGTCTGCCAGGAGCTGGACGAAGCGCTGTCCTACCGCGCCGGTCGCTCCGAGTACTCCGACGTTGATCATGGATGATCAAATAATCGCGCTGCAGGTATTAAACCGTTTGATTTTCTCGCGCCGATACCGTCCTGCGCCCATTCGTGGCCGGTTTTCGAAGGATCCGCGGCGCATGGCCCGATTCCCATGGCGATCGAAGCGAGCGGTCCCCAGAAAGGCTATTAATTCACGGCCGAGATATTATCAGGAAGAACCGTCCGCAAGGGGCGGGGCGGATTTTGCCACAATGAAGATACTGCGTGTCGCGAGCGACCTCTACCCGGCCGTCGTGGGAGGATACGGCATCCATGTCCACGAGATGTCCAGGATGCAGGCCGAGAGAGGCCATGACGTGACCGTGTTGACCGCGAATACGAACGGTCTGCCCGAGGAGGAGTGGGTGGACGGGTACCGGGTGCTCCGGTTCAACCACTCCGTCAAGATGGTCGGGAATACGATCAGCCCGACCCTCTTCTTCCGACTGATGGAGATGCGGAACGACTACGACGTGATCCACGCTCACTCCCACCTCTTCTTCCCCACGAACGTCTGCGCGCTCGTCAAAAAGTATGGCTCGGCCCCGCTTGTGATAACGAACCACGGGATCATGTCGGCCTCGGCCCCGCACTGGCTCAACGTCGGGTATATGAGCACCCTCGGGCGCTGGACCCTGAACGCGGCCGACCGTGTGATCTGTTACACACCGATCGAACGGGATCTGCTCGTCTCGGAGTTCGGCGTTCACCCCGACGGGATCACAGTGATTCCGAACGGCGTGAACACGGATATCTTCCGGCCGGACGAGTCGAAGCGGGATGACGATTGCCGCCGCCTGCTCTGGGTTGGCCGGTATGTCAAGGGCAAGGGAATCGAGTTCCTGATCCACGCCGCCGCCCAGCTCGTCCGCGAGGTTCCCGATCTCCGGCTCACCCTCGTCGGCGAAGGGCCCGAGGAGGCGGAGGTCCGGCAGCTCGCGACCGAGCTCCGCCTCGACGGCCACATCGAATACCTCCCGTTCATGTCCTACGACGAGATGCCGACCCAGTATCAGCGGGCGGAGATGCTCGTGCTGCCGAGCCTGCACGAGGGGGTCCCCCGGACCATGCTCGAGGCGATGGCATGCGGCCGGCCTGTCGTGATCTCGGAGTTCGACCACCTCCGCGACATCGTGAACGGCGGAGGCCTGATGTTCCCGAAGGGGGACGTGACCGCCCTGGCCGACGCGATCCGGGGGCTCCTCGAGCGTCCGGATGAGGCCGACGAGCTCGGGCGGCGGGCCCGTGAGACGATCATCCGGCAGAACTCCTGGCGGAATACAGTCGAGTCGACCCTTGACCTCTACCGCGAGCTCGTACCGACCTGACGCCTGGAGGCGTCGGGCGAACAGCCGGCCCGGGAGCCTGAGGTATCCGGCCCCTGCGTCTCCCGGTAGGCCGTGATACCGTGAACCTGCTCGTCTGCGCCACCGAGTACTACCCCCACGGCTTCGGGATCGCCAACGTCGCGCACCGCGTGGTCGAGCGCCTGAAGGTCAAGGGAGTCAGCTGCACGGTCTGTTCGCCGACCGGCCCGGACATCACGACCGGGAGCCGACGCCTGATCCGCGAGCTCGCCGTCGGCGGACTTCTCCATTACTGGACCGGGGTCGCGCGCCTGCCAGGCGCGGATGAGTACGACGCGATCTGGATGCACAACCCTCTCTTCCCGGGGATGTCGCCGTTCCCCCACGGGGTCGCGACGATCCATTCGACGTACCTCAACAAGTACTGCCAGGGGATGTCCCCGCAACGCTATTACCGCCTCGCGTCCGCCATCGAGCGCCGCTCCCTCGCCCGGACGGCCCGCGTGAACCGGTTCACCGCGGTCTCGGAGACGGTCGATGCCGACCTGCGGGCGATCGGGCTCGACCCTTCGCGGATCGCGCTGATCCCCAATGGGGTCGACACGGGCTGCTTCTCGCCCGGGGAGGGACGCGAAGAGCTCCGCCGCAACCTCGATATCCCCGGGGGCCATACGGTCCTGATCTTCCTCGGGCGCATGTCCGAGGTCAAGCAGCCCGAGCGCCTGGTCGAGACCTTCTCCCATCTCCACCGGCTCCAGCCCGACACCACGCTCGTCATGGCGGGCGGTGGGGACCGGCTCGACGCAACCCGTGCCTGCGCGCGCGATCTCGGTATCGACGAAGCCGTCCGGTTCCTCGGCACGGTCGACAGCGACGAGACACCCGAGCTCTACCGGGTCGCCGACTGCTTTGTGATGGCGAGCCGGAGCGAAGGGAGCCCCCTCGCCCTGCTCGAGGCGTTCTCAACGGGCCTGCCCGCGATCGTCTCGCCGATTCAGCCTCTCTGCTTCGTGGAGGATCAGGGGATCGGCCGGGTCGTCGACTTCGACCAGCCCGAGGCAGCGGCCGAGTCCATGGCCACGTACATCGATTCCGACCTCCGGCGCGCCGGGGAGCGGGCGCGAACCTATGTCACCGAGCG
>DUGU01000268.1 GCA_013331215.1 Methanoregulaceae archaeon | reverse complement strand
CTGGTGGCAGTAACTGAGTAATCACCATAGTTTATTGCCGTTGTCGCTCTGTATACTCCATCGCTGCCCCCGGCGGGGCGCGCCCGGCGCGCCGGCCAGGCGAGTGCGAGGAGGCAGGGTGGAGAAGAGATCGAACTACCTGACGAGGGCCCTCAAGAGGATCGGCCCGGGCTTCATTACCGGCGCGGCCGACGACGACCCGTCCGGCGTCGCGACGTACTCGCAGACGGGCGCGATCTTCGGGTACAGCCAGCTCTGGCTGGTCTGGTTCTCCTCACCGTTCATGATCGTCATCCAGCAGATGTGCGGCCGCATCGGCATGGTGACGGGGAAGGGCCTCGCCGGCGTCATCCTCGAGCACTACTCGAAGAAGGTGCTCTACGCCGCCGTCGCCCTGCTGGTGGCCGCGAACACGATCAACATCGGCGCGGACCTGGGGGCGATGGCCTCGTCGGCGCAGCTCCTGCTCGGCCTGCCCTATCTCTTCTGGCTCGTCCTGATGACGCTGCTCGTCACCGTCCTCGAGATCCTCGTCCCCTACCGGACCTACTCGAAGGTCCTGAAGTACCTGGCCATGACGCTCTTCGCGTACGTCGTGACGGCCTTCATCGTGGGGCTGGACTGGCGGACCGTCGCGATCAACACGGTGATCCCGCACGTCCAGTTCTCGACGGACTACCTGCTCAACATCGTGGCGATCCTGGGCACGACGATCTCCCCGTACCTCTTCTTCTGGCAGGCGTCGGAGGAGGTCGAGGAGGAGATCGTGAGCGGCCGGACCCCCGACATGGGCGCGGGGGCGCCGGAGGTGACGCAGGAGGACGTCACCGACATGCAGCTGGACACCGTCGGCGGGATGTTCTTCTCCCAGCTGATTATGTTCTTCATCATCGTCACCACGGCCGCGACCCTCCACCTCAGCGGAGTCGGCACCATCGAGACCGCGTCGCAGGCGGCCGAGGCCCTGCGGCCGCTGGCCGGCGACCTCGCGTACGTCCTCTTCGCGGCCGGGATCATCGGCACGGGCCTGCTGGCGGTCCCGGTGCTGGCCGGCTCGTCGGCGTACGCCGTGGCCGAGACGACCGGGTGGCGGGAGGGCCTCTCCAAGCGGACCCGGACGGCCCCGGGGTTCTACGCGGTGATCGCGGCCTCCACGCTCGTCGGCATGTCCCTCGACTGGTTCGGGATCGACCCGATCCGCGCCCTCTACTACGCGGCCGCGCTCAACGGCCTGGCCGCTCCGCCGCTGATGGCGCTGATCATCCTGATAGCGAACAGGTCGGACGTGATGGGCCCGTTCGTGAACTCGCGGACGAGCAACCTCCTGGGCTGGACGATCGTGGTCGTGATGGCCGTGGCCGGGGCCGCGCTGATCGTCAACCTGGTGACGGGGCCGTGAGTCTTCGGGCCGCGGGGACTGGTGCACGGCGGGGTTGAGTGCGGCCGTCCTCCCGGCAGTGCCGGAGCGCCCGGGTCAGCGTCTGGCAGAGCTTACGGGGTGGGGGTCGCCCACTCTCCTGGGTTCGTGGCATTGGGCCAGCCGGCGAGCCATGTAAGCGGAGGGGACCGCAGGGTATAATAGATCCGGAACCCGATCTGCTTCCCCATGGCCTCGTTCTGCGGCTGGCCGGCCACCTGGAACGTCCAGGTCCAGTTGATGGTGATCGTCTCCCCTGCGGCGACCGGCGAGACGGCGATATATCGCGAATCGTCGGGACTCTGCGGGAAGTCATAGACCGTGGCGGGAAGAACGATCGATCGAGTCAGGCGGGGGTGGGAGACGCTGAGGAGTAAGTCTCGCCCGATATCCTCATCGCCGGTGATGTTGCCGACCCAGATGAAGAGGGTCCGATCGATGGTACCCGTATTGGTGATATTCACGGAACCGTCGCCATGAGAGCCGGGCATCAGGTTGTTGACGTTCCACGACACGCTGCCGGGCTGACCGCTCATGGCCATATCGATCACCGTCCCCCCCGAGAGAAATCCTCCGGAAAGAAATTCCCCCGAGAGGATTCCTCCCGAGATAAAAGGGACTGCGAGAAGCGCGATCAGGAGCAGATGTATCCCATTTCTCCACGTCACGACCAGCTCTCCGGTTCCGGTGCTCCTGGGCTCACGCAATACGGCTACGTTAGATAGTGCTTCCCCAGGGTGGGGGTGGTTCTGACGGGCGCGGTCGTCTGCGCAACGGGAGTCGCCACCGTCGAGATAAACGACGTCGGGACTGTCGAGACAGCCGATGTCTGGACGACGGCCTGCACAGTCGCAGTCGGTGTCACGGCCGGTGTCGATACGGGCGCAGTCGTCACGGGCGCCGCAGAGGTGGTGGCTCTCGGTGCCGGGGTATCGACCGGGAGGATGACCGCGTCGATCACATGGATCACGCCGTTGCCCGCCAGGGTATCGGTGTAGTTCACGGTTGCGCCCCCGACCTTCACGACGCCATAGAGCTCCGTCACGTTGACGTCCGTGAAGTCGAGCATCCGGACCTTGGAGATGCGCGCGAGGTCGAGCGCGCCGAACCCGCCGTCGGCGACGTGCCGGTTCAGCACGCGGGTGAGCGCGGCCGGATCGGCGAGCAGTCCTGCGAGGTACGACGGGGACAGGGCTCTGAAAGCGTCGTCGGTCGGGGCGAAGACAGTGTACGGCCCGAGGCCCTCCAGGGTCAGATCGAGCCCGGCATTGCGAGTCAGTTTGACAAACGTCGTCAGGTTCCGGTCGGTCGAGGCGACCTAGAGGAGCGTGAGCGGCGCCATCGTCGTCGGCGTCGCTGTCGGCATGGTCGTCACGGTCGCGGTCGGTATCACGGTCGTCGCCACGGTCTGGATCGGGATGGCCGTGACATCCGGGGTCGGGATCATGGTCGCCGGCTGCGTGACGTTCGCGGTCGCGTTGGGGGCCATCGTCGCCGTCGGCACCGGGGTCTCCGTCGCGTTCGCTGCCGGCGTCAGGTTTGCGGTCACGTTCGCCGCCCTGGTGTCGATCGGCACGGTCGTGGCATTGACGGGGATGAGCGTGGCCGCGGTCTGCGTGGCGTTCACGGTCGCATTGAGAGCCGCGAGAGCATCCATCGGCACCGGGGTCTCCGACGCGTTCGTCGCGTTCGCTCCCGCGATCAGGGTCGGTGTCTCGGTCGGCTCCGGCAGGAGCGAGTTCGGGTCGACGATACCTGACGGGATCTCCACGGGGACAAAGGCACCGCCTGGGGTGGTATTGACCCTGGAGGCGAAGCCGGTGGCCAGGAACGTCAAACCGCTCATCCCCTCGATGGGCGTGACCCAGTCCGAGTAGTAGACCGTCACGTCGCTCAGGACCGGCGTGCTCGAGCAGGTCGACGAGGTGAGGGTCGCCCGCCACTGCTCGTACCGTCCCGACGGTATATTCGGATAGGTTACGACATACTTCCCGTTCACGAACGAGCCAGTGACAGGCGTCCAGGCCGGCAAAGTCGCGTCCTTCAGGAACGGCGTGTTCGACGCCCGCACCTCGAAGTTGATCCCCGTGCCCGGGGGGATCGATGCGGTCCAGGCGAGCATGTCCCAGCGGGAGTTCGCCGTCGTGGTGTCGAAGACGATGGATGCGAGGGATCCGGGGCTGGAATAACAGGTGGAGCTCGTCGCAGGGACGTACACAAGGCTTCCGCCCCAGTCGACGGTGCCTGGCGCGTTATGCAGCTGGGCCCAGGTATCCCCGGCGATATTGTACCGCCAGAACCCGGTTGTGGAACCCCCCTGGAATTCGTACAGATATCCTCCGCCATCATACGTGAGCGCGCCGCCGGCCCCCTGTGAGAATGGAGTGGTCTTGTAAGACCACGAATTTGTGGCTACGGTATATTTCGCGAAGGTGATTACTCAGTTGCTGCCACCC
>DUGU01000070.1 GCA_013331215.1 Methanoregulaceae archaeon | reverse complement strand
CTGCCGGCCCATGTCGTTGACGTAGTACTGGACCTCGGTCGAGTAGCCCGCCTTCCGGAAGGTCCGGGCGAGGGTGTCGCCGATGACCGAGTTCCGGATGTGGCCGACGTGGAGCGGGCCGTTCGGGTTCGCCGAGGTGTGCTCGAGCACGACCCGCTCCCGCTTCGGGGGGAGCGCGCCGTACCCCGGCGCGAGCGCGGCCCTGACGGCGCTCTCGAGGTACGCGGGGCCGAACCGGAAATTCAGGTACGGCCCGGTCGCCTCGACCGTGACGCCGGTGTCCACGAGGCGCGGGCCGAGCTCGGCCGCGAGCGACTGCGCGATCGCGACCGGGGCCTGCCGCCGCTTCTTCGCGAGCGGGAAGGCGACGGTCGAGGCGAGGTCCGCGTGCTCGCCCCCTGCGGCGAGGAGGACGTCCTCCTCCCCCGTGAGCTCCTGCAGTGCGTGTGCGATCCGGTCTCTCGTCTCGAAGTACATCAGTATCCCGTCCGGTAGCGGAGAATGGCCGCGATCCCGCCGAAGGCCGTCATCAGGATCGAGCCCTCCTCGAAGTCGTCGGAGATGATCTCGACCTTCGCGCTCGACTGGTCCGCGAACGAGGTCAGCTCGTCGATGATGTCCGACTCCTCGTCGAGCGCGAGGGGCGAGGAGCAGGACGGGCAGGCACCGGTCTCGACGTCGCCCGTGGTCTCGCCGGGCTTTGCCCGGACCGTCCGCTCGGCCGCGTACCCGCAGGCCTCGCAGCGGAGCTTCTGCCGGACCTCGCGGAGGCCCGAGGAGAGGAGGAGGACGTCGACGGCCCCGATCTCCAGGTTCTTCCGGACCGACTCCTCGCCGTACGAGGCGAGCCCGTCCTCCTTGACGAGCTCGCGGAGGAACCGCTGCATGCTCGCTTTCTCCTTCATCACCTCGACGCCGCGGAGCGCGTCCTGGGCCGCGTCCACGAGCTCGGGCAGGCCGGACTCGTTCGTGTACGCGACGTCGAAGAGGCCGATCACGCGCTTCTGGACCTCGTGGTGGAGGTAGTTGCCGGCCTCGAACTCCTCCTTGGTCGGGGACGGGCCGCCGATCAGCACGCCCTTGAACCGCACGAAGAAGTCCTTCTCGGTCATGAACGCGGCGCTGGCGCGCTCGCCGACCTTGGTGTAGAACTCGTTGATCGCGATCTCGCGGAGGCGCGAGAACCGGACCGCGGACTGGCCTCCCTTGCGCTGCTTGCCCGGGACGGTCGAGGTGGCGCCGGCGATCGGCTCGATCCGGGCGCCGCGGAGGAAGCCCCAGTAGGCCTCGCGCCGGTCGAGGACGAGGAGGCCGTACACGTACTTCTCCTCGAGCATCGCGCGGAGGGGCTCGAGCTCGAAGGTCGAGGAGCAGCGGTACATGTACATGCCGATCGGCTCGGGCGGCTCGACGATCTGGCACTCGAGGTCGTACTTGTCGCCGCCGCGGTGGACCGTGCCGCAGAAGACGGCCATGCCCAGCTCGGGCGGGCGCTTGTAGTACTTGAGCCGGGCGAGGATCGAGGAGATGGCGGCCTGGACGTTCGACCGCGTCTGCTTGGACTTGATGTTCGCGCACTGGCCAAACTCGTCGCGGAGCTGGGCCGTCACGTCGTAGATCTGCTTATCGGGAGGGATGTAGAGCGTGATCAGCTCGGTCCCCGCGCCCTGCTTGGCCTCGAGCCGCTCGAGCGCCTTCTTGAACTCGTAGCGGCGGCGGCCCTCGTCCATCTCGACCTCTCCGTCGGTCATGCCTCTCCTCGCGTCTGTATATATAGCAGTTCAACGGCCATAAATCTGCGTCAGTCGGCCGATGAGGTCGGCGTCGACCTCCGGGTTGATGCCGTGCGAGCCGTTGAACGGCACGAACGCCTTCGGCTCCCCGGCCGTCGTGAAGAGCGCCTGGCCCCGGGCGAACGGGATGATCGTGTCGGATTGCGAGTGATAGATCAGCACCTGCCGAGGGCTGATCGCGCCGATGTACGTGGCCGGGTCGACCGAGGCATCGAAGCGCTGCGCGACGGACTTCGCCCCGGGCTTCGTGCCGAGCCCCGAGGTGGAGACCCCAGCGTACCCGGCAAAGGCGGGATCGATGCCGGCCGCGACGGCCGCGTACCGCCCGCCGTTCGAGGAGCCGACGGCCCAGACGGGAACGCCGTACGTCTGCGCGAGATACGCCCGGGCATGCATGACATCGGCGATGATCCGGTACGACTGCGGCCACTGGTCCGCCCGGAACCGGGCGTAGTCCGCGTTGAGGTCGAGCGGGGTTCCCGGCGTCTCGAAGCCGTTGCCGCGGACGTCGAGGTAGAGGAAGGCGATGCGGGCGTCGGGGTAGCTCGCGAAGCGCGAGGCGTGGCCCGTGACGGGCTCGTTCGCGCCGGGGACATAGACGACCGCCGCCTTCGGGTGCGCCGGGGCCGCGACGTACGCGGTGACGGGGACGCCGTCGTCCGCCGTGAAGACCACGCGGGTGACGGTCGTGTTCAGGGCCGTCGCGTTCACGCGGGCGTCCGGCGCGAGCGCGATCGCGAGCCAGCCGTCGCCGTCGACGTTGAACCGGTCCGTGCCCGGGGACTGCGTGCAGCCCGCGGCGAGCAGGAGCAGGCAGAGGGCCGCGCCGAGCGCGACGAGCCTCACGGCGATCGCCTGAGCCCGCGGTGGACCAGGCAGAGGGTCTTCGCGTCGCGGATGCGACCGTCGAGGGCCATGGCCCGAACCTCGTCCGCGGAGAACCGGACCGTCTCGATCTGCTCGTCCTCGTCCTTCTCGAAGTCGGTGCAGGGCGCAAGCCCGCGCGCGATG
>DUGU01000026.1 GCA_013331215.1 Methanoregulaceae archaeon | reverse complement strand
ACCTCCGGTTCATGGGCTACGACACCCTCGCGGCGACAGAGCTCGGCCCGGGCGGACCGCACGAGGACTCGGAGCTCCTCCGCCGTGCATCGGCCGAGGACCGGGTCCTGCTCACGCGCGACCGCGAGCTGGCCGGCCGCGGCGGTGTGCTGGTCAGCGGAGACGACGTGCTCGAGCAGGTGGCCGCGCTCGCTCGAGCCGGGCTTGTCGAGCCCGTGCTCAGGCTCGACCGCTGTTCACGCTGCAACACCCTCCTCCGACACGCTTCGGCCAGCGAGATAGCAGCATCCCCCTACGCGCCTTCCAACCCCGGTGACAGCGAGTTCTTCTGGTGCGACCCGTGCGGTCGTTTGTACTGGTTCGGATCCCATGGGGAGGACCTGGCCGCCCGTCTCCGGACCGTCGGAACAGGCACCGGATCCCAACTCCGTAAATACCTGATCTAAATATATACATCAGCCCTAAAACATAGAGATTGATCTCTCCCGAGTCCGCGAAATGGAAGTTGAGACATGAGCATGGTGGACGTGCAGGCAGAACGGGGCCCCGACGGCGAGTGCGACCGGCCTCAGGCCCCGGCGGAGCGGAGGATGTACATCAATCGCGAGCTGAGCTGGGTTGAATTCAACCGGCGGGTGCTCGACGAGGCGCTCGACACTTCGCACCCGCTCCTCGAGCGGATCAAGTTCCTTGCGATCTTTGCCAACAACCTCGACGAATTCTTCATGATCCGGGTGGCCGGCCTTCAGCGGCAGAGTCTCGAAGGCTTCGTCGAGACGCCCCCCGACGGCATGACCCCCCGGCAGCAGCTGGATGAGATCCGGAAAGCTCTGATCCCTCTCCTGCACTCGGCCGAGCAGTGCTGGAACGACGACCTCCTCCCGCGCCTCGACGGCGCGGGGATCCGGATCCGGCGGGTCGCGGATCTGGACCAGGTGTCGAGGGGGCGTCTCCGCCAGTTTTTCGAGTCCGAGATCTTCCCGGTCCTGACTCCGCTCGCCTTCGACACCTCGCACCCGTTCCCCTTCATCTCGAACCTCTCTCTCAACCTCGCGATCGTGGTTCACGATCCCGAGGACGGCGACCGGTTCGCGCGTCTCAAGGTTCCGGTAGGGATCTATCCGCGGTTGATCGATGTCCCTTCGGATACGGAACGATCGCAGGCCCTCCCCTGCCCCCGGGAGTTCGTCTTCCTCGAAGACCTGATCGCGGCCAACCTCGACCTGCTCTTTCCCGGCCTCGTCGTCCTCGCTGCCTACCCCTTTCGGATAACGCGCAACGCCGACCTGGAGATCGAGGAGGACGAGGCCTCCGATCTCCTGACCGCAGTGGAAGAGAGCGTGGAGATGCGGCGGGTCGGTCAACCCGTCCGGGTCGAGGTCGAACGTGCGATGCCCGAGACGCGATGCGGCTTCGTCGCACGCCACCTCGGGATCGGCCTGAACACGATCTACCGGAACGACGGTCCGATCGGAATGGCGGACCTGATGCAGCTCGCCTCCCTCGCCCGCCCCGAACTCAGGGATCCGCCGTACTACCCCGCGGTGCCGCCCACCCTCGCCGCCGAGGAGGACCCGTTCGCCGCGATCCGTCGCGGAGATATCCTCCTCTACCATCCGTACGACTCCTTCACGCCTTTCATCACGTTCCTGCAGCGGGCGGCATCCGATCCCGATGTGCTCGCCATCAAGATGACCCTCTACCGGGTCGGAGCGAACTCTCCTGTGGTCGACGCGCTGATGGAGGCGCGGGAGAACGGCAAGCAGGTCACGGCCCTGATCGAGCTCAAGGCCCGTTTCGACGAGGAGAACAACATCGGGTGGGCGCGGGCCCTCGAGCGCGACGGGGTCCACGTGGTCTATGGCCTGGTCGGGATCAAGGTCCATGCCAAGGTCTGCATTGTTGTCCGTCGGGAGCCCACCGGCATCGTCCGATACATCCACCTCGGGACGGGGAACTACAATGCGGGTACGGCGAGAGTCTATACGGACCTCGGGCTCTTCACGACGGACAGCGCAATCGGGGCGGACGTTGCGGACCTCTTTAATTATCTGACAGGTTATGCCAGGATCAGCCGGTACCGCCGCCTACTGGTTGCCCCGGTCTCTATCCGCTCCGGTCTGCTCTCCCGGATCGAGCGCGAGATCGAGCTTCATCGCGCCCACGGAAACGGGCGTCTCGCCTTCAAGATGAACGCCCTCGTCGACCGGGAATGCATCAATGCCCTGTACCGGGCCTCGGAGGCAGGTGTACGGGTGGACCTGCAGGTCCGCGGGATCTGCTGCCTGCGGCCGGGCATTCCGGGGCTCTCCGAACGGATCACGGTCAGTTCGATCGTCGGCCGGTTCCTCGAGCACTCGCGGATCTACTACTTCCGGAACGGAGGCGACGAGGAGGTCCTGTCCGGGTCGGCCGACCTGATGCCGCGTAACCTGGACCGACGAGTGGAGATCCTCTTCCCTCTCATCGACCCGGCCGTCAGGGATGTGGTCGCGCACCGGATCCTCGACGTCCACCTTCAGGACACGGCCAAGGCCAGGCGGCTGCGGGCCGACGGCTCGTACGAGCGGGTCAGGCCTGAAAACGGAGCAGAACCTTTCGATACGCAGGCATGGATGATCGATCACCGGGGCGACTGGTTCACACCGGCCGGGCCGAGCGAAGGCGCGCTCAACCCGCGCGAGTTCCGCTGAGAGGATCATGGCACGACGTGGAAAGGCACTGCGGGCGCCCGGTCGCGATCCCGGTTATTGTCTCTACTGTGCACGGCTCCTCATCGGCCTCCTCCCCGACCTCCACAGTGAGATCGAGGGGGTCCGGGCCGGAAGAGATATCGAGTACGTCCACCGGATGCGGGTCGCGTCCCGCCGGGTGCGCGCGGCACTGCCCTTGCTGGAGGGGTGTGTCGGCGACCGGGAGTTCCGGCGCTGGCTGCGCAGAATCCGGAGGGTCACCCGTGCTCTCGGCGCCGCGCGAGACGTAGATGTCCAGATCGACTTTCTTTTATCGTATGCGGGACGTCTCCCCGAGCACTTGGATCCGGCAGAGACCGGCCTTCGTGTGATCGCCGCGGCAGATGGCTCCGTTCCACCCGGGATGTCGATCCGTACACATACCCGCTCAGCTCTGCCGGCCACCACGGTCCCTTCCCTTCCCGATGACATTCGTCAACCCCTCTTTCCGGGATTCCGCCGCCTGCTCGCCCGTTTTGCAGTCACTCTCAAACGGCGGCGGGAGATCGAAGCGCAACTTCCCGATCCGGCACGGGCCGCACCGTCGGGGCAGCAGGGGATCGAGTGCCTCCTCCTGCGGCTTGAGCAGGAGCGGGAGCGGCTCCAGCCGGATGTGGTCTCCCTGCTGGACGCCATGGAATCCCCGGACCTTCTCGAGGAGATGGCCGGGCGATTCAGGACCCTGGAGATCCGGCTCCGGCTCGAGGGTGCGGATCCTCGCTCTGCCCCCGTATACGACGCGGCGTACCTCCAGTCCATGATCCATATCGACGGGCTCCGCCTCCACGCCCCCGCCCTCGCGGACCCGACGCAGGTCGACGCACATCACGAGATGCGGATCGCGGCCAAGCGCTTTCGGTACACGCTCGAGGCCTTCGGGACGCTCTTCGACGACGGGCTCAAGGGGGAGCTCAAGGTCCTCAAACGGCTCCAGGACCTCCTCGGCGAGGTGCATGACTGCGATGTCTGGCTCGAAATGCTGCCGATCTTCCTCGAGGAGGAACGAACGAGGACGATCGCCTATTTCGGCCACGACGGGTTCTTTCTGTATATCGAACCGGGCATTCGTCACCTGATCGAAGATCGCCGCGCCGAGCGGACCCGAATTCATGCTCGTGCGGTCGAATACTGGAACGAGGTACAGGAGAACCGGTATCTCGAACATCTGGAGGAGCGGCTCCTGCACGCCAGGGACGAGACGATGAAACCCCCCGCGGATCTCGAGCATTTGAACGAAGGGACCGGCTCCGCGAGGATTGCTCTGATCGCGGATGTTCACGGCAATCTGCCCGCTCTCGAGGCGGTGATCGCGGACGCGAAGATGCGGGGGGCGACCGGTTTCATCAACGCCGGCGACCTGGTCGGATACGGGTCCTCGCCGAACGAGGTGATCCGTCGCCTGCGGGAGGTCGGATCGATCGACGTCGCGGGCAACCTGGACAGAAAGGTCGTCAAGACTGCTCGAAAAGGCCGGAGAGTCCCGGACGACGAAACTACGGACCCGGCCAGGGTTGCCTGGACCGCGGGGGTCCTCTCCCCGACTCAGCTCGCCTATCTCGAGGACCTGCCCTCGACTCGTCGTTTCATGCTCCGGGGGGTCAGGCTCCTGGTCACCCATATCGCTCCGGAGGGTGGGAAGGATGGGATTTTACCCGATCTGCCCGATGATCGGGTTCCCGTCCCGGAGAGGGACAGGGAAGCCGACGTGGTAATCCTGGGTCACACCCACCGCCCCATGGCTCGAACCGTCGGGGGCGTCAGGTTCCTCAACCCCGGAAGCGTGGGCCGATCCGAAGCCGGCACGGACAAAGCCGACTATGCCCTGTTGCAGCTCTTCCCCTTCGACATCTGCCACTTCTCGATCAGCCTGAACCGGGGGGAGGAAACTGCCCCTGACTCGGCCGCACCCGCACCGATCTCCCTGGGGGATTACGCCCGATGAAGGGTGAGCCGGCCCCTGTCGACCGTGTCCGCGACTGGATGCACTCGAACGTCCGTGACGCTGCACACGCAGAACAGGTGGCTTTCCTGGCCGAACGCCTCTTCGATGGCCTGGCGCCGCTCCACGCTCTCGTGTCCGCGGATCGGGATCTTCTGGTCTCGGCTGGCCTCCTTCACGACATCGGT
>DUGU01000114.1 GCA_013331215.1 Methanoregulaceae archaeon | reverse complement strand
GCGACGACGATCCGCTCCCCCCCGTCGGCCCCGGTGACGCGGAACTCGCCGCCCGACCCTTTCAGCGTGCCGATGGTCTCCCGGACGAGGCGGGCCCAGGCCGGAGCGCCGCGGAGGCCGAAGACCTCCTCGTCCGTCCGGCCCATCAGGTCCTCCGCGCTCCGGCCGACGAACCGGGTTCCGGCCTCGTTCACGAAGAGGTATCGGCCCGACCGGTCGTAGATCGCGAAGACCTGGGGGATGGACCGGGCCGCGAGCCGGAGCCGCTCCTCGCGCGCCTGGACCGCATCCTCGGCCGTCCGCCGGGCAGTGATGTCGATGAAGGTCGCGGCCGCGGCGTACGCCGTCCCCTCCTCGTCGAGGATCGGGGCGGCGCTGACGCTGTAGACGCTCCGGCTCCCGTCGTCGCGGACCACCTCGATCTCCTCGTCGCGAACGCGCTCCCCGGTCCCCGTCGCCCTTGCTAGGGGCCAGTCCAGCGGCCCGTACGGAGCCCCGTCCTCCCCGATGCCGGTCCAGACGTCGTACTCTTCGAGCCGTGCCGGGGATGGAACGGCCTCTCCCCAGATCTCGACGAAGCCGGGGTTCCGTAAGAGCACCCGTCCGGACGGCGCCTCGGCGACCACGACGCCGACCGGCATCTGGTCCAGGATCGCGCGAAGGACCGCGTGCGGCCGCTCCTGCCGCGCCGTGGTGCGATTGCGCTCTTCGACGTGCCGCCGGAGGAGCGTGCCGTCCCGGACCGTGACGATCACCCCGGGCGTACCGTCCGGATCGGCAACCCGCCGGACCGCGTAATGGCAGAGCTGCGGGGTTCCCTCGACCCCGTCGGTCCAGATCCCGGCCCGTTCGACGCCCTGGGCGAGGACCGTCGACGACTTGCGGGCAATCTCGGTGACGAGCCCCGAGGCGAGCCGGACCTCGGACCAGGGCCGGCCGATAAGGCGGCTCGCCCTGCATCGCGCGGCGGCCGCGCCGGCCGGGTTGACGTACAGGCACCGGAGTTCGGCGTCCAGGACCCAGATCTGGTCGGGCACGGCAGCGAGGACCGCCGTCCCGTCGATGGGGGCGGTCACCATCGCGGTCTCCCCCGCGAGCAGGGCCGGGGGCCCCGCCGATGCGGCCGACTGCGCCGGCGCCGCCCGCGCGAACTCGCCGAGCCGCGACTCCAGGGCCTCGAACCGGAGCGCGAGGTCCGTGTTCGCGCCCTCGAGCCGCCAGATCTGCTGCTTGGCCTCGGCCAGCTCCCGTCGCCGCGCCTGGGCCGATGCCCGGGTGTGGGTGATGTCCTGGACCGCGCCGACCGCGCCGAAGATCCGGTGACCGGTCCGGGCCAGGGGCCCCGCCGTGAGGCGGAGGTACTGGGGCTGGCCGTCGGACCCATGGAGCTGCCTCTCGAGCTCGCGGTAGTGCCCGAGGTAGGCCTCGGCCGGGAGCGGGGCGCCGCGGACCTGCTCGAGGTACGGGACGGCCGCCGGGTTCGCGACCAGGAGCTCGCCGGCCCCGCCCATCGCGATCACGCCTACCGGGAGCGACTCGATCACGGCCGTGAGCAGGGCCCGGTCGCCCTCGGTCTGGCCGAGCAGGGCACGGAGGCGCTGGATCTCCTGGGTCGGGTCCTCGTCCGGGGCCCGCTGCTGGTGGACCCGGACCCCGATCGGATGCCCAGCCTCGTCCTGGCAGGGAATGGAACGGTGCACGATCCGACGGATCTCGCCGTTCCGCGTCACGACGCGGCAGCAGAAGGTCTGGGCGATGGTGCCGTCGCCGAAGATCGAGGCGCGGAGCCGGTCCTGGTCGTCGGGGTGGCCGCACCTTACCAGGAGGGCCGGGTCGGCCATGTAGGCCTCGGGGGCGTACCCGGTCAGGTCCTCGCACGACGGCGAGATGTACTGGCAGTCGCCGCCGGGGCCGATCCAGGCCTCGAGGTCGGGCGAGGTCTCGAGCACGCACGAGAGGAGACGCCGTCGGCACCGCTCGTCCGCCATCCGTGCGATCCTCGATGCCCACTCCACGGTGTCGCCGTCGATCCAGTTCGGGAGGATGCGGAGCGGGCCCTCGCCGTCCGGCGATGGCGGCGGTGCACCGTCCTGCGAAACGAGGACCACGTCGTACCGGCAGAGGTCGGCCCCCTCGCCGTCGTCGACCGTGAAACCGCGCCGTCGAAGTTCCTCGATGAGGGGCTGGAGCCCTTCGTCAGGCTGTACGGCGAGGAGACGGGGCATGGTGATGCACCTTGTGGTCGGGTGTAGATGCATCTGCTTTGGGATTGATACATTTTCCGGAATCGTTCGAACGGTCGCGGGAAAGACCAATCCGTCCGGAGGTGGCATCTCTGATCCAGCATGACCGTCAGCAGCCAGACATGCAGGCAGATCGCGGCCGCTCTGGGCTGCCTGGTCGAGGCGGCTCGATGCGGCGGTCCGGCCGCGCTTACCGGGCTCGCCGCCCCGGAGATCGCAGGGTTCTGGTTCGACCGCCCCGTGCACGGCTCCGCGGAGTTCGCGGAGGGCCTGGCGGGGACGTTCGCCCTCGCCGATCTGGAGATCTCCTGTGAGGGGACCATCGCCTGGGTGACCGCACGCCTGGTCCCGGACGGGGCGTCCGGGACGGAGGGACGGTTCACGGCGGTCCTGCGCGGGACCGGCCATGACTGGCTTCTCGCGCAGGTCCACGGGTCTCTTTCGGTATGAACCCGGCCGGTCCGGGCGCCGGACCGTGGCGGGGCCAATACCATTAAAGCCGAGCGCATGCCACGCTCAGTACAGGCTGGTGACCATGGACAACGACTCCCTCGGGCAGAAGATCGACCGTGTCTCGCAGCAATACAACGACCTCATCTGCTCTCATAACCGTGTCTGCGACGGGATCGGTCTGATCACGCAGGTTCTCTCCGACATCGACCTCCGCCAGTCGGCCGTGGAGGACCACGTCGGGACGACTCTCGTCGCGAGCATGAATGAGATCAAGGAGGAGCTCCGCCGCCTCTCCTCCCGCCTGGACGCGATGGAGGGCCGGCTCGTCATCGCCCTGGACCGCGACGGAGTCCCCGCGACCAGGTTCTGATCTCCCCCATGTTCGACCGCTGTCCGGGCGCGGCCCGGATTCGCACGCCCACCCTCGAGGTCCGCGCCTGCCCGCAGTGCGGCGCGGAGGTCGAGATCTTCTCGAACGACCGCGTGGTGAGCTGCGGCGAGTGCGGCTGCCAGGTCTACAACGACCTTCAGTCCTGCGTGAAGTGGTGCCGGTACGCGCGCGAGTGCGTGGGCGAGGAGACATACCGCCGCCTCGTCGGCGACGGCCCGGCCGGTCCGTAGGACCGGAGCGGCACCTGTTTTAAGTACCTTTGCCGCCCCAACGTGGATGAATGCCGCGCGAACGCGGGGGATGGCGGCCCGAGGCGCCGCCGGTGAAGAAGACCCTCTACTGGTGCCCCGAGGAGAACGTCCCCCTGCTCGGCCGGGGCTGCGCGGCCGGCCACGAGGGGCGGCCGATCGCCCTTCTCGAGCCGTACGACGTCCGTCCCGCGCTCGCGGCCGACCACGAGCTCGTGGCCTCGCTCGTACGCGATCGCTTCGGTCCGGTCCCGATCCCGCGGGTGCTCCTGCTGAACAAGACCGGCGGCACGGACCGGAACGAGCTCGTGATCGCGAACGGCGAGCGGTTCGGCTGGCTTATCTTCGACCCCGTCGAGCGGCGCCACCGGTTCGAACCCGAGCCTGCGGCCCTTCCCGCCCTTATCGGGGCCGCGACACGGGGCGTGGTCGACCTGGACGCGGACCCGGCCTTCGCCGGCGCCAAGGTCCGTCTCGGGGGTAAACGGGTCGATGTCTCGACAGTCGAGCCCGATGGCCCGGTGATCGTGAAGTATCGCGGCCGGTACGGGACCGGGATCCTCGCCG
>DUGU01000217.1 GCA_013331215.1 Methanoregulaceae archaeon | reverse complement strand
GTCCCCGCCCCTGAGCGCGACCGCCTCAACCTTTTTATTGGGGCACTGTGTTCTGACCACCGGGGACCCGATAGGGCACCGTGAAACCTGCTATGGCTGCGGAAGGGGCGGTCGAGACCGGGAGTCCGGCCCCGGCGGACGAGACAGGAACGCCGGACGGCCACGGGCTATCAACGGCTGAGGTCGAGGCCCGCCGGCAGCAGTACGGCTGGAACGAGATCCCCGAGGAGAAGAAGAACCCGCTCCGCAAGCTCGTCGGCTACTTCTGGGGCCCCATCCCCTGGATGATCGAGGCCGCGGTCGTCCTCTCGGCCGTGATCCAGCACTGGGAGGACTTCGCGATCATCCTCTTCCTCCTTCTGGTCAATGCGGTCGTCGGGTTCTACCAGGAGCGGAAGGCCGAGAACGCGATCGATCTTTTGAAGAAACGACTCGCGCCGAACGCCCGCGTCCTCCGCGAGGGGAGCTGGCAGCAGGTGCCGGCACGCGAGCTCGTACCGGGGGACATCGTCCATGTCCGGCTTGGGGACATCGTCCCGGCCGACCTCCGGATCGCGCCGGACGGCTACCTCTCGCTCGACCAGTCGGCCCTGACCGGCGAGNNAGTCTCTGCCGGTCGAGCGGAGGGGCGGGGAGGAGGCGTACTCCGGCTCGCTCGTCCGCCAGGGAGAAGCGGACGGGGAGGTCACGAAGATCGGCCTCGCTACGCTGTTTGGCAAGACGACCCGATTGCTCCAGGAGAAGCCGCCGCGGAGCCACTTCCAGCAGGCGGTCGTGCGGATCGGGAATTACCTGATCCTGCTCGCCGGCGTCCTTGTGGGGATCGTCTTCGCGGTCTCGATCCTCCGGTCGGAGCCGGTGCTCCAGACGCTCCAGTTTGCCCTCATCTTGGTCGTGGCCGCGATCCCGGCGGCGCTTCCCGCCGTGCTGACCGTCTCGCTCGCCGTTGGCGCGTCCGCGCTCGCGCGGCGGGAGGCAATCGTGAGCCGGCTGACCGCGATCGAGGAGATGGCCGGTATGGATCTCCTCTGCTCGGACAAGACCGGGACGATCACGCAGAACTCGATCAGCGTTGCCGTCGTCGAGCCGTCGCAGGGGATCAATCAGGAGGAGGTGTTCGCCGCCGCGGCCTTCGCCTCGAGCGGGGCGAGCGCCGACCCGATCGACACGGCGATCCTCGCGAAGGCCGGCACGCCCGGGGGGACCGTGACCGC
The DNA here is from genome assembly GCA_013331215.1 of Methanoregulaceae archaeon. Taxonomy (GTDB): domain Archaea; phylum Halobacteriota; class Methanomicrobia; order Methanomicrobiales; family Methanospirillaceae; genus UBA288; species UBA288 sp11384u. Next base: position 3,710 of record DUGU01000217.1, on the reverse strand, counting down.
CTTCGTCCCGTTCGACCCGGTGCCGAAGTACTCGAAGGCCACGGTGCGCGGGACAGACGGCGCGGTCCACGAGACCGCGAAGGGAGCTCCCCAGGCGATCGCGGCGCTCTGCCACCTCGCGGAGGACGACCTGAAGCGCGTCGACGATGCGGTCAACGCCTTCGCGCAGAAGGGCTACCGGGCGCTCGGCGTCGGCCGGACGGAGGCTGGCGGCGCCTGGCGGTACCTCGGCACGATCGGGCTCTTCGACCCGCCCCGCGAGGACTCGGCCGCGACAATCGCGCGGGCGCGGGAACTGGGGGTCGACGTGAAGATGGTGACCGGCGACCATATCGCGATCGGAAAGGAGATCGCGGGGGCAGTCGGCCTCGGACAGGATTTCGTCACACAGACCGGGTTCGTCCCCGGCGAGGGGCCGGATGCGCTCGCGCAGCTTGAGAAGGCCGACGGCTTCGCCGAGGTCTTTCCCGACGCCAAGTATCACATTGTGAAAGTGCTCCAGGCCGGCGGCCATATCGTCGGCATGACCGGCGACGGGGTNNCGGGGTCAACGACGCCCCGGCCCTGCGCGCGGCCGACGCGGGTATCGCCGTTGCCGGGGCCACGGACGCGGCCAAGTCGGCGGCCGACGTGGTCCTGACGAACCCCGGGCTCTCGGTCATCATCGACGCAATCGAGCAGAGCCGGATGATCTTCCGGCGGATGGAGAGCTACGCGGTCTACCGGATCGCCGAGACCGTGCGCGTCCTCGTCTTCCTCGCGACCTGCATCCTCCTGCTGAATTTCTACCCCGTGACCGCCGTGATGATCGTCGTGCTCGCGATCATCAACGACATCCCGATCATGATGATCGCCTACGACAACGCCGAGGTCGCGCCCACGCCGGTCCGGTGGCAGATGAACCGCGTGTTCGAGCTCGCGACGATCCTGGGCCTCCTCGGCGTGGTCGAGTCCTTCATCCTTCTCTGGATCGCCCGGGAGTACCTACAGCTCCCGCCGGGGGTCGTTCAGACCCTGATCTTCCTGAAGCTCGCCGTGGCCGGCCACCTGACCATCTACCTCGCGCGGACCGGACAGCACCACTTCTGGGAGCGCCCGTACCCCGCGCCCGTGCTCTTCGCCACCACCGAGGCCACGCAGCTCGCGGCCACCGTGCTCGCGGTCTACGGTATCTTCATGACCGCCGTCGGCTGGGTGCCAGCGCTCCTCGTCTGGGGCTTCGCCCTCGCCTGCTTCATCGCGAACGACCTGGTGAAGGTGGTCCTCTTCCGGCGGATCCACCCCTACACGGAGCAGCGGCCCTCCGGGAAAGTGAGCGCGGCGTAGGGGAGACCAACCAATTTATATCCCTTTTCCTGTAATGACGACCCATCGGAAGCCTGGCCGGCTGATCCGATCATGGGGGAAGACCCGGAGATGGCGACAACGGTTGGAGAGTTCATCAAGCGCGATCACGACGACTTCCGCCTGATGTTCGAGCGACTCATGGAGAGCACCGTCGATGAGAAGGCGCTCCGCGGCGATGTCTATCCGTTCCTCAAGGAACGAATCCACGCGCACCACGTGGCCGAGGAGGCGACGATCTTTCCGCAGATGGAGAAGAACGACGCCCTGCGGCCGGCCACGCTCGTCCTGATCGAGGAGCACCGGGGCATGGACATGCTTGCCCGGGACCTGGCCGGAACGTCGACGGACTCGAGGCTCTGGCGGCCGCGCGTCTTTCCGTTCTACGACGTGATCAGCCGCCACTGGGAGCGAGAAGAGACAGACGTCTTTCTCCACGCCCCACTCCACCTCTCGCCGGAGACCCTGGACGAGGCCGCGGGAACGTTCGAGCAGGTACTCGAGCAGCAGTGGACGAACAATGGACTCCATGGCGGCATGCCGCCGGCGATGAGAAGGAGATGATGGTGATGGACACATTCGAGACGGTTCTCAAGGAGAAGGGACAGGATCAGGAGCACCTGCGACAGGAGTGCATCTGCCCGGATTGCCCGACGTACAACGACTGCGCCCGCGACGCGAAGGAGCTGATCTACTGCATTGTCGGGAGGAGCCCCTCGTGCATCACCGATGACCTCGGGTGCACCTGCCCAGGCTGCCCGGTCACCGTAGAGCTCGGCCTCGTCTACCAGACCTTCTGCATCCTGGGGTCCGAGGCCGAGCAGCGGTCGGCCGAGAAGACTGGCTGACCCAGCTGCAGATCCCGGCCGGTCCCGTCCGGTCTCCGGACTCGGCGACCCCGGCAGGGAAGGGCCGCGAAAATGAGAATGCGCGTTGCTTTTGGATAAAGAAGGCTATATCGGGCTGACCCGGATTCAGTCCGCCGACACTGTTAAGTGACCCGACCGCGATGCGCACCCACTATGATCCAGGTCGCAGTCAACGGATACGGGACGATCGGGAAGCGGGTCGCGGACGCAGCCGCCGCGCAGGAGGACATGGAGGTTGTCGGAGTCTCGAAGACGCACCCGACCCCCGAGGCCTTCGTGGCGGCTGAACGCGGGTACCCGCTCTACATCGCGGACCTTTCCAAGCGCCAGGCGTTCGAGAGGGCCGGGCTGGAGGTCGCCGGCAGCGTTGAGGAGATGCTCGGAAAGGCCGACGTGGTGGTGGACGCCACGCCGGCCGGGATCGGAGCGAAGAACAAAACCCTGTACGAAAAGGCCGGGGTGAAGGCGATCTTCGGGGGGGCGAGGAGCACGGGGTGGCCGGATTCTCGTTCAACGCGCACTCGAACTACCGGGACGCCATCGGCAGGCAATACATCCGGGTGGTCTCGTGCAACACCACGGCGCTCTGCCGGATCATCAGCGCCATAGACCGGGAGTACGGCATCGAGAACGTGCACGCGGTCCTGGTCCGCCGGTCGTCCGACCCCGGCGAGATCAAGAAGGGGCCGGTGGACGCAATCGTGCTCCACCCGGTCACCATCCCGAGCCACCACGGCCCGGACGTCCGGACCGTTCTCCCGCAGATCTCGATAACGACCATGGCCATGATGGTCCCGAGCACGTTCATGCACATGCACGCGGTCCAGATGCGCCTGAGGAAGGAGGCCTCGAAGGACGGGGTCCTCAAGGTCATCGAGGAGGCGCCGCGCATGCGCCTGGTGGAGGGGCGTACCGGGATCTCGAGCACGGCCGAGCTGAGGGAGCTGATGCGCGACCTCGAGCGCCCCCGCGCGGATATGTGGGAGAACGGGATCTTCGAGGACTCGATCGCGGCGAAGGGGAGCGGCCTCTGCTTCTTCCAGGCCGTCCACCAGGAGGCGAACGTCGTTCTCGAGACGATCGACGCGATCCGCGCGGCCAACGGAGCGGTGCAGGACCCGATGCGGTCGATCGCGATGACCGACTCGGCCGTGGGGCTCACGCCGAGAGGGTAGGCGGGGGACCGACGCGTCCCCCGAGAGGCGGGCGTTCAGGCGGAGCTCACGCCTATGTTCGGCCGAGCCGCTCCTCGGTCTCGGCCACGCGGAGGGTAATCTTGAGGAGGGCGTCGGGGTTCACCGAGATCGAGTCGATCCCCTGCTCGACCAGGAAGTCCGCATACTCAGGATAGTCGCTCGGAGCCTCGCCGCAGAGGCCGCTGTGGCGGTGGTTTCGCCGGCAGCCCTCGATCGACATCGCGACGAACCGTTCCACCCCAGGGTCCCGCTCGTCGAACGCCGCGCCGAGCACGGCCGAGTCGCGATCGATACCGAGCGT
>DUGU01000018.1 GCA_013331215.1 Methanoregulaceae archaeon | reverse complement strand
CCGTCGGCGAACGAGACGTTCGCCACGATCTCGTGCTTCCCGCCCGGGAGTCCCGCGTTGACCTCGAACTGCCCCTCGGGCCCGCTCATCGCGTCGGCCCAGCCGTAGTTGTCGAAGACCAGGTGGACGGGCGCGTCCGGCACGCCCCTCCCGGACACGGTCACGTTCCCCGTGCAGAGCAGGGCCGACTCGTTCTGCCAGGAGGACGGCACGGCGTCGAGCTGGACCAGCGGAACGGTCGAGGCGACCTCGAGGCTCGCCTCGGCGCTCCGGTTCCCGGCCTCTGCGAAGACGGCGTGCGCTCCCGTCGGGATACGATCGACCAGGTAGTCGAATCGATAGGCGCCGCTGCCGTCGGGCGCGGACCGGCCGGCCTCGACGCCGTCGACGAGGATCCTGACGGCCCCGTTTGCCATGCCGCTCCCCGAGCAGCGGACCGTGTCGCCCCAGACGGCCGGCGACCGGGGCATGTCGAGGACGATGGTGAGCGGGCCGGTCACGGTCACTGCCGGCGCCGGAGCGACGGTGGGCAGCGCCGGCATGGGGACGGAGGTTTCGGCTCCCAAACCGGGAGGCGTGAGAGTGGACAGGGGCAGCTGGGGGGTTGGCGTCACCGGCACGGTCGCCATCTCGGGGCCCGGCGTGGTGACGGTCACGGCGGGCTGGGCGGCTCCGGCTATCCCGACAAGACAGATGCAGGCGAGAGCAACGGCCACAGCGAGGGTTGTATACGATCCGATAGTTTTCACGCTCCGAAATTCCGTATATGAGAGCTTCGCGTGCCTCCGGATATCTTCTTCTGCCGTAGCATACGAAAAGCTAATTACCTTGATCCGTCACGGCATGTTGAAGAGCCACAAAGGGCGTTGAAGAGCCATACGACGTCCGGGACATCGAGCCGGACGGCCCGATTGTCGTCGATTAGAATCGGCGGCACGATCGCCGCGGTACGGTCCACGCGGTTGAAGTGCGGCACACCCGCCGGGCCGCGGGCATCACCGCGATCGCGAGCGTCGCTTTACCGCGGTGTGCCGTTCGCTCTGACGAGTTCGATCAGGCAGTACTGATAGGGCAGTCCCCGAGGTATCTCGAAGAACCTTTCCGCCAGGCGGCTGTAAATTTCATCGACGAGGCCTGCATGTTCGGGCGACAACCCGACCCGTATGGACGACTCGCTCCACGCCCTGACAACCCGTGCGAGCAAGTCGGCCAGCTGGCGTCTCTCCCGGGCATCCTCCAATGTATCGTACATCCTCGAGAAATAGGCGCAGGGGACGGTCATTGCATCGAAAAACTTCAACGAGAAGTGCCGCCTGACGGCATCCTCGTCGATCAGGTCCCTCATCTCGTCCGGCGTGGCAAAGTAATCCGGTATGAAGATCGCCTGCAGTTCCTCTTTCGAAATACGGCCTTCCCGGTAGAGCAGGTAGCAGACGTCGCGGAGGTTATCGTATCCCGCCGATGCCGGCCACCGGTCGCCGCCCAGGCTGGTCAGGTTCGCCAGGAACAGCAGCCCTCCGCCGACGAGTTCGCGCGAGCGTTCGCGGAAGAAGATCCGCCAGTCGCGCTTCCATTTCTCGACGAACTTCCCGCGCCCGGCCTCCGCCAGCTGGTTCGCCTGAATGCACGTGGGGTGGCGGAAGAGATCGGCGTCGGCGGTTTTCGTATCCAGCCAGTGCAGTGCCGTGGAGGAAAAGCCGATCTGCACTACCCCGGCCAGTTCGGGAAACGGTTCGTAAAACGAGCGCTGGATGAATTCGGCCTCGACATCGTGCAGTTCCGAGAGAGACAACCCCTCCCAGAACCGGTCGAAAGAGGACGGGTCCGCGATATCTATGTAGACCAGCTTGATTCCCAGGGAAGGATTGATCTCGCGGACATACCTGATGACGCTCTCGAACAGCTGGCTCGAGTTCGCCCCGTCGGCCGCTCCGTAATCCGCAATAACGAAGGGCGCTCCCACGGGCATGCCTGCGAGAGTCTGCCGTACCGACTCGAGATAGGACAGTATTCCCGGTACGACAAAGAGATCCACCGCCCTGGCGGTATCCGAGATCCTGCTGTACTCTCTCGTCATGCTCGGCATGTACAGCCGGGACTCCGGGGGGATGTGTTCGTTTCCGGGCATGCGGATGCTCTCGCTGTATCGACGCGGCCCTGCCGACCGGGATACGATCAGAATATACGGTGCCATCACCATCAAACAGTACGCCGATCTCCCGTCATTCGTCCTCGGACTCGCTCCGAACGCGGCCCGAGCGCGAGGCCCCGATCCCGGCGGCGATCATGGTGCCGATGAGAACCAGGGAAACGGCGACTACCTTTGTATTCGACTGTATCAGCCCCTGGTTCAGAGTGATAAGCGCGATGGCCACTCCCCCCAGACACAGTATAGAGAGGGTCCGTCTCTCGGTCGCGCCATCCATACCTGTAGAATGGAATCGGCGCAGTATCGCAATATCGATCCCGTCATCCCCGTCGGAGTCCCGCACCCCCGTTCCGACCTCCGCGGCTACCACCGAAAATCCGCCATCGGGGGAAAGATAGTGGCATGGCCGGTGCGGGCTTCGGCCACGGCCGGCCCCGGCCCGTCCGGTTCACCCTGCAGTACACGACCGTCTTCCGCCCGACCCGAGGCCGCATAGGGATGGTGGCCGGGAAGGGGGCCGGCCTCGAGCGGGACGGCGGGAACGCGGCTCGAGAACCGGCCATGAGGGATTCGCTCACGTGAGTTCCGCCCCTGTTTGTCCGGGCCGTGGCTGTCCGGCCCGGTAGGGCGGTCGACTTTACAGTTACAGGTACCCCGCGCCTCGGGAGGCCAGATCTCTCCCGAGGCTTCCGCAAAATATTTGTTAATCCAGGATAGAGTTGAGATCGGATCGGATTCTAATTTTCTCTTTCTCTTTAATATCGATCAGGAACCCATCCGAACGCATCCGGCGCACCATGCCGGAGATGCATCTCGATACCGATACATGGCACGCGGAAACGGGTATCCTGCAGGATGGTACGACCCTCGACGGGATCGCACTGCATGCAGGGCATCCGCACTTTTCCGGCTACTTCTATCTTTTTTTGGACGTCGCCTGGTGCGCCTTATGCTTCGTATCCGGTCCGGCTTTGTGGGTTCCGACCTTGTCACCCTCGCTCGCTTTGTTCGCCGCGATCTTCGCATCATCCTTCACGTCATGAGCAACCGCCCGGGCGCTGTCGGCAGGCTTTTTCGCCTTGAGATGGAGTCTATACCTGTTCGCCATACTTGCTGATCCCGCGACATGCTATTTATAGTCTCCATGCCGGCGACGCACAACCGGACGAACGAATCATCGAAAAGAGTTGATTGGGGACCCGATGAAAGGTTCGCCGGGAAACGATCACAGGAGCCGCAACCGGCGTCCCCGCCTGTTCTCCGGGAATAAACCACTCTGCTCGCAGTTTTTTATTACTCCACCATCGGTAACGGACCCGTACGGGGACGTCGTCGGTCAGAGAAGATCGGAAACTCCGGCTTCGTATCGGCGCAATGTTCGTTGTTGCATTCATTGCGTCCCGGCCGCACACGGCCATGCTCGTCCGGGCCGTCATCCTCGCGGCCGCATCATACATGATCGCGAACATAGCGGCATGGACGATACGGTTTAGGGTTGAATCGACCTCGCCCGCTCGCGCCCGTCACCGGGAAGAGCGGCGCGACGTCGTCGGAGACAGTTCCATCACGGGATCCTACGCGAAGACCCGATCGGTGGTCCCCACGAACTCCCGGCCGTATTCCTGGCGGATCCGGCCATTTTCCATCTGCCGACGCACTTCGTCGGAGAACGTCGGAGCGGTGCGCAGGCCGACCGTTCCCGTTGCTGTCGAACAATCCGTGCTGCGAGCGACCGTACGCCCGTGCCGTAATTCGTCCCGAGCCGGAGGGCAGTGCACGTGTCCCGCTCCCCGGGATGGGTCGCCTCCGTGCCGTCCGGCGGGATCACCCCGGCGGCCCGGCCGAACGCGACATACGGTCCTCCGCGCCACTTTTCTTATGGGTATGTAAGAAATCGGACGGCCCGGGCCGGGGCCGTGGGTTCGAACCCCACGCGCCGGCCGTGTCGATCATGTGCCGGACCTCGGCCGCTGCCGCCTGCGCCTGGTCGACGGACATTGCGCCGGACACCACGAGCGCCCCGGACGCGAAGACGAGTACGACCGGGCCGGTCTCGGATCGGTAGATGAGGCCCGGGAACGTTTCGGGTTCGTACTCGACCCGCTCGAGGTTCGTGGCGATGACTACCTGGAGGAGCGCGACCACGGCGCCGAGGCTGCCGGACAGAACCATGTTGACCACGCGGGCGGGCGGGTCGTCCTCGATGGTCGCGCCGGCGGTCCGGAGGACCTCGAGGACGGCAGAGAGGGAGGGCGCGATCGTGTCCACGTTGTCGAGTCCGGTTACGATGAGCTTGCCGTTACTGAATGCCAGGGCGGCGCACTTCGGACGGGAGATGTGGAGGATCAGCCCCGGGAACCCTCTCTTCGAATACTCGGCGCCGGGGATCCGGGCGGCGAGATCGACGAGGTCGAAGACGCTGCCTGCCTTCACGCTGAGCACGATGTTCCTCACGCCCAGGTCCTCGCGCGGGGCGACGGCCGCGGCCCTGGCTCCCGCCTTCAACAGATCGCGTGGATCGACGGCCCCATTCGGCATGAATTCCCCCACCGTCGGCGGTCGCCCTCCTCGAGCCGCTCGATGGTGGCGCGGATACCTGAGGCCCCGGTCGTGCCACGCCCGGCCGCGAGGTTCTCGAGCGCGGCGGCGAACGTCACGAGGTCCCGGGCCACGGTCACTCGCTCTCGTTGAGGAGGAGGTTGCTGAGCCATGCCCGGTCCTCGGTGCTCACGGTCCAGCCGCGTCGGGCGATGGAATGCCCCCGCATGGGATTCGACTCGGCCTCGTCCCCTGCCCAATGCGGCGTACGGACAGGACGGCGGCCGGCCTTTCGGGGCGGCATCAGCGCACCCGCGTCGGCAGGGCGATCGCGTCGGCGATCATACTATCTTGAACGTCGCTGTCAGCGTAAAACGGTGTCGGTCGGTCCGTCGACGAACAGGAGAATGGCTTAGAGCGCCGCTATGAGCGTCTGTGCGTGCCCCGTTCGCGCCGAGAGATCCCCCCCGAAAACAGAAGGAATCGGCAGGAATCGTGGCCCGCCGTTATGCCATCCGATCGATAGACCCGGCGATCCTGGTCCGGGCCTCGCGGGTCGTGGTCCCGAGGTCGGCCGCCTTGTTGGCGATGCACCACTCGATCACCGCCGGGCCGAGGGCTTCGAGGAGCGCGGACCGGGAGATCTCGAGGTCGGGGGCACCACGAGACGGGTAACCCCTTCCGCCCCCACTATCCCCGGATCGAGGCGGGTAAGATGCTACAAGCCAAGGTCTGGATTTGAACCAGAGTGAAGTTGACCTGCAGTCAACCGCGTAGCCGCTCCGCCACCTTGGCAGGCCTGGATGCAAATACACTCAGTGATATTTATCCCTTCTGCTTCCCTGCGGAGTACGTCGCTGTACGGAGGTCCGGCCGTGTCCATGCTCTTCACGGTTGGCGGGCGCCGGGCGCCAGAGCGGAGCGCCGGCCGCCGTGGAGAACGGAGTCACGCCGTCGGAGAGCGCGCCCGTTACCCGATCGCGGGCGAAGACCCGATCGGTTGTCGCCACGAGCGCGCACCGGAATTCCTGCCGAAACCACCAATCGTCCTTCCGCCGCCGCTCCCCCTCGAAAAACGCCGCCGCGGCCTTCGACCACGGCCGGCCCCGGCCTGTCGGTTCGCCCTGCCTTTCGTGACCGTAGTCCGGCAGATGTGCGGCCGGGCCGGAAAAGAGAATGGTTACGAGACGGGAGACAGAGACGCGTCCGTCCCCGTGATCTCGCTCAGGTAGACCCCCGAACCGACCCCCCAGGTATCATTCACGGGGAGGACGTACCCGATCTTCAGCTCGTCCCGGTTCCCTCTGTCCGGGTTCGGCCAGACGAAAACGATGTAGCCGCCGCCGGAGTGCGCGGTCTCGACAAGCGCCCGGATGTTCTTCATTCCGA
>DUGU01000132.1 GCA_013331215.1 Methanoregulaceae archaeon | reverse complement strand
GCTCGCCCTCTACTGCGAGGCGATGAAGATCAACGTCTACGACGTCCGCTCGGGCGTCGACAGCCTCAAGGGGGAGGGAATCACTCGGGCCGTCCTCTGGCCCGGAGCCGGCGTCGGCGGCCACTGTCTGACCAAGGATACCTATCACCTCGAGCGCGGCGTTCGGACGCTCGGTAAGGATGCGCTCGACTTCCCCGACGACCTGATGTCGCTCTACGTTGTCGCTCGCAGGATCAACGACTTCATGCCCACGCACATGGTCCGGCTGACGCGCGAGGGGCTCGCCCGCATGGGGCTACCTCTCGAAGGCGCTCGGATCGCCCTGCTCGGGTGGGCGTTCATCGGCAATTCGGACGACGCCCGGAACCCACCGTCGGAGCCGTATCGCGACCTGCTCGTCGATGCCGGCGCCGACGTAAGGGTGCACGACCCCCACGTTCTCTCGTACCCCGGCGTCCCTCTCTCCCGGGACCTCGACGGGGTCCTCGGGGACGCGGACGCCGTCGTGCTCTTCACCGCGCACGACGAGTACCGCCGCCTCGACCCCGAAGCAGTGCGCCGAATGAGCGGGCGCGAGCACCCGGTGATCGTCGACGGCCGCAATCTCGTCGACCCCGACGCTTTCATTCGCGCCGGATGGATCTACAAGGGGATCGGACGCGGCGACCGGAACGAGCATCCGATCGTCTGAAACCGCAGGATTTTCCTCCGATTCCATTTTTTCCAGCCGACTACCCCGGCAACCGCTGGAGACAAAAACCAAAGTTTTTAAACGAGTGTGCAAAATGGTAGAACTGCAGTATGTACCATGTACTGCGCTGCCCGGGGTGCGCGACCTTCACCTATGCCGACCGGTTCGAGCGCTGGAAGCTCTGCCACGTGTGCGGCGAGGTGATCAACGTCAAAGCGGTCCCGCACTATCTCGACGTCCGGGACTACCGCGATGCAGAGGAGGTGGTCAACCAGCTCGAGGACTATCTCTATATCTCGGGGCGCAAGGAGCTGACGCAGACAGAGCTCCTGACGCTCAGGCGCGAGTACTCGACCTGGCTCCGCCTGCAGAACGCAGAGCCGTCGACCCCCTGAACGGGCGCCCTAAAAAGACGGTTCCCTCCTTTTTAATCCGCGCTGTACGTGATCTAACCCAGGTTCTGGCGCCCTGACGGGACGGCCCGGAGCTCGGTCGCCCCTGCCGCGAGCCGAACCTTCCGGCGCACTATGACGAAGCGGTCCCGACTCCCCTGTTCGGGATCTGCATCGTGACCGTACCTGTTTCCGCCTCGATCAGGATCGGCGTCCCGCTGTACGGGTTCGATTCCGGAGCGTGACTGCGAAGAGGCCGGCGCGGCTGGCCATAGCGGAGCGACGCCGCCACTCCCCCGCCGCATCCGACCCGACACCGTGCCGACTCCCCGTATGACCGCGATGTCCCGCCGTCGCTTCCGAGCGCTCCCTCCGGATGGGTGGTCGTCGTGTCGCGGTGGGCGATGCCTTCGCCGCCATGGTCGTCATGTTCGGCCCCGATACGATCGGAGAGCATGTGCGGAACGTACCGCCTGGGGGCCGGAGCGGTCATCGTCGGCTATCACGTCGGATTGGCCAGAGTCCGCATCCCCCCGGGAAGCTATCTTCAGATGTCGAGCTCTCGTCGGAGCATGCCGTCGGGCGAGAGGTCGCTGGCCGGTCGAATCTCGTGAAGAGAANNAGAGAAGGTGAACCGGATCCGATCGGACCCTCCACCGGCGTAGAAACTGCTCCCCGGCACTGCCGCGACCCCGACCTGCTCGACAAGAAAATCTGCGAAACTCAGGTCGTCGGTGTCGAACCCCGAGATGTCGCAGAAGAGGTAGTACGCACCTTCCGGCGGGTCGCACGATAACCCGGCTCGAGCCAGTCCTTCGTGGAGGAGCCGACGCTTTCGGTCGTAAAGGGCCGCCAGGTCGTCGTAGTACGCATCCGGGAATTCGAGCGCTGCCGCACACGCCTCCTGCAGCGGTGCCGGAGCGCCGACGGTGAGAAAGTCGTGGACCTTCCGGATGGCTCCGCTTAGTCCCCGGTCGGCGAGGGCGTAGCCGACCCGCCATCCGGTGACCGAATAGGTCTTGGAGAACGATCCGATCGTGACTGTCCTGTCCTCCATCCCCGGGAGGGAGCCAAGCGAGAGGTGGCGGTGTCCGTCGTACAGGATATGTTCGTAGATCTCGTCGGTGATCGCGACCATGTTGTGGTCTATGCAGAGGTCGGCGATGAACGAGAGTTCCTGTTTTGAGAAGACCTTACCGGTCGGGTTGTTGGGCGTGTTGAGAATGATTGCCCTGCTCTTCTTCGAAATCGCGGCCTTCCAGGCCTCCTCGTCGATGGAGAGGGCATTGTCCAGGCCAACGTAACGCGGCACTGCGCCGGAGATCTGTGTGTCCGGCCCGTAGTTCTCGTAGAATGGTTCCGGCACTACCACCTCGTCACCGGGCTGGATGGTTGCAAGCATCGAGGCCATCATTGCCTCGGTCGAGCCGCAGGTGACCGTGATCTCTGCCTCCGGGTCAAAGGCCATGCCATTGTACTGCTTCACCCGTTCCGCAAGTGCTCTACGGAGGTCTTGTGCACCCCATGTTATGGCGTACTGGTTGTAGTCCTCTGTCACCGCATCGCATGCGGCGGCCTTCAGTTCGGCCGGGCAGGGGAAGTCCGGAAATCCCTGCGCAAGGTTGATCGCGTTATGCTGCAGGCAGAGCCGGGTCATCTCCCGGATAACTGACTCCGTGAAGGTATCTGCCCGGGAGGGACGGGTGGGAAAGAACGGTCTTTCGGCTGCTTTCCGTGCAGGTGTTCCGGTGCCGGATCTGGCGGGTTTCATA
>DUGU01000348.1 GCA_013331215.1 Methanoregulaceae archaeon | reverse complement strand
GGGGGAGCCAGCTTCAGACCCCCCAACGTATACCCTCTCCTTACTGGAGTAATCGTTGTGACGTGATCATCCATTCGCCGTTGTCTAAACACTCACCTCCTTTTTCAGACGCTTCGGTCTGTCGGGGCAGCAGCAGATCCGAGGTGGCGAAATCTGTCTGTTGCCCTACATCTCCTTTGCAGTAATGTAATATATACTTTACTTTTTGTATGGTCCGTTTGACCATTCCTTGGGTGGCGGCCCCCTTCGGCCTCATCTTTATCCCGTTGGCGCCGGGGACGGCCAACGCATCGTGGCTGAGTGCGGAAGGTCGCGCTGGGAGCGGGAGCGCGGAGGAGCAGCGACCTCCGCGCCATCCGGAGCGTAGTCGAGACTCCCGATGAGCGGCGGAACTCGTCGAAAAGCGGAGAGGACCACGGCACCCTCTTCGGCGTGATAGGGCGAGGAGTTTCCCCCCACTCAGAAGAAGTCGCCGAGGGTCCGCTCGCTCCGCATCCGCGGGAGCAGCGTAGAATGTGCGCGCCACGAGGCATCGCCGTAGTACCGGTCGAGTGCGGTGGTCCCCTCCTCGAGGGTCGCGTACCGCTCGGGGGGATTCCTCATCGCCTGCCGCGTGGCCTCGCGCACGACCCAGGTTCCCAGCGGGGCCCAGTACTCCCCCGTGACCGACCGGAGCACGAGGGCCCGGGCCTGGCGCCGCACCGCGACGAGATAGTCGGTCACGGCCAGCCGGGCCGAGTAGTATGCACCCGCGATAGGCGAGTACCCTGACTTCGCCTTTCCCTCACCGTCGACCGTGACCGCATCGTGATCGTGGGTCCAGAGACTGTGGGCGCGCCAGCACTCGACCATCTCGTATCGCCAGCCTCCCGGCGCGAGGAGTACGGCGATGGTGTTGCCGTAGAGCGTGGCTCCGAAGACGAACACCTCCTCGATCGACGGGTACCGCGCCAGCTCCCGTTTTCCGGCTTTGCCGAGCGTATCGTCGACGGCCGTGATCGCCCAGCGCGTCGGCACGATCCGCGGAGCCCTGCCGAGCGTCCCGGCCGAGAGCAGGTCTGCCAGATGGTAGACGTCGACGTCGGCGCGGTAGAGCTCGGTAAGACCCTCGGACGCAGCCAGGTCCGAGTCGGCCGCGACCTTCTCCACCATCCGCGGCACGACCGGGTTGTCGAGTACGTCGAGCTGCCGGACCGGCCCGGACCGGCCGATCGGGGTCAGCACGCCGTCGAACCGCAGGTCGGCCNNCGACGGGCGTGGCCGAGAGCGCGACCTCGGCCATCGCATCCCGGACCCGATCGACCGGCGCCCGCGCCGCAATGGTCGCGGCCCGGAGGTTCACCACGTCGTCGATGGAGAGGCCGCGGGCGAGCCAGTCGGGCGGCCGGTCGGAGTCTCCGAGCAGGAGAGGTCCCCCCTGGACCGACGGGTAGGCGTACGAGCCCACGAAGACCGAGGGTGCCGCGCCCATGTACGAGCTGATCGGCCTCGTCCCGGTCCGCGCGAGGAATCGGGCCGTGATCGGACAGCGCGCGAGACCGCAAAGCCCCCTGCCCTTGCAGGAGGCGCAGAGCATCCCTCCGCCTTTCACCCGACCACCCGAACCCGCCCACGAAGGGCGCAGAGCGCGTGGGCCACGAACGCCCTCCACTCGATCGGCCGTCCGTCACAGCCATCGGCGAGCTCCCGCCCGATGTCGTCGTCGCGTTCGGCGATCGCCCGGAGAACGAGCGAGCCCGATGTACCATCGCAGTACCCGGCGATTCCGTCCCCGTCGCCATCGGTGATCCCGAGCACGGGCAGGCCCAGGTGGGCGCCGAGGTGGAGCGCGGCCGCGGTCGTATCGTCCCCGATCGCGAGCAGACCGCAATGGTTGTCGGCGAGATCACGGTAGAGTGCTGTCGCGTCGTGGTCGAGGACGAGCACGCGTCCCCAGGTCAATCGCCGGGGGGAGATTCGGGGCGTAGATACACGAAGAGATCCCGCCGTACACCAGGCATCGGGGAGCCGGATCGGCCCGCGGCCGCGGAGCTTCTCGACGCCGTGATCCTTGAGGATGCAACCACGCTCAGCCCTGAGCTCCTCGCCGTCGGAGACCAGGACGACCTCGTCCGCCGTGGCCCGGCCGATTACGAGGCCGTCCACGAGCACGGCGTCGCCGGGCCGGCACCCCCGGATGAGCCGGCGGTTGCCGGTCGATGCAGGCGGTGCGGCCGTCCGTGCCTCGACCTGCCAGCCGAGCAGGTCGCCGAACCGCGCACCATCGGCCCCGTTCCAGCTCACCACGGTCTCGTCCGCGCACTCGAGCTGGACGAGCGGCCGACGAAGCCTCGCCGCAACGATCTCTCCGAGGACTCTTCCCGAGGGGGGGGAGCGCCCCCGGTTCGCGAGCACCGCCGCCGGGTCGGCGCCGAGCGCCGCGGACGGCTTCTCCTGCGTCCAGCAGGAGAGGAGCCCGTGCTCCTCGGCCGCGCACCGCGCCATGACCCCGGCGACGACGACCCGTGCCGGCCTGAGTGTCGCCACGAGCCGGGCGGCCTCGCCCGAATCGATCACCTCGGGGCCGTGAAGCACCAGGCTACAGCCGGACACGCCAACCGATGTCGAACCTGGCTCCGCACTCGGGGCAGCAGAGCACGGCCTGACGGCCCCCACCGTTGTCGTCGACGAACGTGACGTGGAATCCTCGCTGATAGCCGCAGTCGGGGCAGACGCGGACCTCGCCGGCAGGGTCGAGCGGACGGACAGGCTTTACATCCTCCATGACAGAGATGGAGCAGGTACCCTCTTCAATCCGCCTGTTGCGGCGCGGAGACCTCGAACGTGAGATCGATGGACCGGACCGAGTGCGTCAGGGCCCCCACGCTCACCAGGTCGATTTCGAGATCCACGTACGCCCCGATCGTCGCCTCCGTGATCCCGCCCGAGACCTCGACCCTGACACGATCGCGAAGCCCGGCCGATGCGAGCACCTCGAGAGTCTCCTCTACCTCGGCCGGGGTCATGTTGTCGAGCAGAACCATGTCGGCTCCGGCCCTGGCTGCCCGCACGGCCTCGTTCGCCGTCTCGACCTCGACCTCGACCGTCTTGTACGCAGAGAACGCCCTGGCCCGCCGGACCGCCTCCTCGATCGGGACGAGCGCGAGGTGGTTGTCCTTGATCAGCACGCCGTCCGAGAGCGTGAACCGGTGAGGGTCGCCACCGCCGAGGAGCACGGCCTTCTTGTCGAGGAGGGCGAGCCCGGGGGCGGTCTTGCGCGTGGCCGCGACGCGGACATGCCGGTCGCCCCTCCGTGCCAGCNNGTCGCCGTCGCGATCCCGCTCATGCGGCCGACGAGGTTCAGGGCCGTCCGCTCGACGAGCAGCACGCCCCGGACCGAGCCCTCGAGTGCCAGCACCGTCGCGCCCGCTTCAATCCTATTGCCGTCGGACGCACAGAGCGTCGCCACGACCCCGTAATGGGCGAAAAGCGCGGCGGCCTCGACGAGGCCGGCAGCGATCCCCGTTTCCCGGAACCGGAGGACCGCGGTGCAAATCCGGTCGTCGAGCACGGCATCCGAGGTCACGTCACCGAACGGCGCGTCCTCCGCGACGAACGCGATCAGGCGTGCGAGCGGAACCCCGGTCACGTCCCCANNATGTCGCCGGGTTGTCCGGGCTCGGCACGTTCCGGATACGCAGGTACGCATCGCCGAAGGGCCCTTCAGCGCAGATCTCGTGGATGTTTCGGTCCACGGCCGGGTCCGCCCAGAGCTCGACCTCGACCTCCCGTCCCGCCGCGAGCGCGATCGCAGCCGAGACGTTGATGTTCTTCGGGAAGGCCTGGACGCACTCGTCAGCCCGTCCCCGAAAGACGAGCGTTCGCTCGCGTATCTGGAGCCCGAGCGATGCCGGGCTCTTCGTGGTCCTGAGCACGAGCCGGTCGATCCCGCCGATTCGGCCGATCTTGAGGTTGTCCAGCCCCATCACCGCACCGCTCGGAATGTAGACCCTGCGTCTTGACATGACAGCTACCGAACGGAGGCGCGACAGGAAGGCGGGATCGGCGAGCGCTCCGACCGACATCACGACGAAGTCCTTGCCGGCCTCAAGCACGGCCTCGCCGTGGGTCCGCACCGCGCCGACCGACGCCGCCTCGACCACGAGGTCGACGTCGGATGCTGCGAATGCCTCGAACGAGTCGTAGGCCATTCCTCCCCAGCGCTCCGCGAGCTCGCGGGCCCGCTCAGGCATCTGGTCGTAGAGGGCCCCAATTACGAAACCCTCGGCGTGGGCCGCGATCAGGTGGCCGATGTTGCCGCAGCCGAGAAGCCCGACCCGCATCATGGGGTAGTGTGTGGTCTTCAGAGAGTATAAGATCCGCGGGGCAACAAGCCTGATGTCGCGGGCCGCCGAATCCTGGTGGATGACGACCGATGAGATCGAGCGGGGATTCGCCGCGCTCGAGGAGCAGATCTGCGCGAACCGTGACGCGATCGTGGAGGCCACGGAGGCCGTTCAGAAGAGCGAGGCCGTCCTTCTCGCTCGGATGGCCGCGACCGCAGCCGCGATCCTCCCGGTGGCCGGTCTCGAGGTGATGGCCCGGGGCAAGGTCGACGGAGCTGGCGAAATGTACGACCAGGTCTACTACCCCGGGAAGATGCTTGTCCTCGCCCGGGCCGAGCCCATGCCTTTCCGACCCGATAACCCGGAGAAGGCGGTCACGGACCAGTTCTGCGTGCTTAAAGAGGACGGCACTCTGGCCGAATTGATGTACTCGACCGACACCGTGCTCGTCGACAGCCTGCTCGCCCCGATCGCGCCCGAGGACGCGCTCGGCGTCTACGGCCCCGAGCTCATCTTCATGCTCTACCGGGCGCTCCGGCAGTACCTCGAGGGGCAGGAGACACTGATCGACGCCCTCCGGACTACGCTCGAGTATCTCCACGGATAGCCGCTACTTCCACCCGAAGATCGCGAACGTGGGCCGGAGCGGGTCGTCCTGGGCGCGAAGAGCCGAGAGGAGCACCGTCCGGCGGAAGGCCTGGCCCCCACTGTTCCGGTAGGTCACGACCACCTTCACCTCGGTCACCTGCTCGGGAAGCGGCTCCTCATGGATCGCCTCGACTGCGAGAGTGGGAAGGTCGACCTCGACCCCGATCGGAACGAACGAGGCATGCACCTGGAGCGCCGGCGCGTTTCCATTGTTCCGGAGCGCCACCGCCCGGGCATCTTCGGCGAGCGAGGCCTCGATATCGGGGAGATCGCTGGCATCACGGCCGATCGCGAGCGCCATCACCGCGACGCCGGTGATTATCAGGGCCATTAGCGAGAGGTAGGGCGAGACGAGGAAAAGACCGGCCGCGGCCACGAGGCCGAGCACGACAACGATCACGAGCGAGCGCTCCATGAGAAAGAGATCGCCGGGAAACGATAAAAAACAGGGCGTGAATGGGCCCGATGAGATTCGAACTCATNNCACCACCTAGCTATGCTACGGGCCCCTCGGGTTTACCCTACTAGATCAATCGTCCCGGTTCTTATAGATTATCGATGGCCTCGCAACAGACGCCTTTGTATTCTCGACGGGGCAATACTCATGAACGGGCCGCACCGTTGCGGTCCGGCAGGGGAGTGGTCCATGGCACGACAGTATCTGCTTGGCAACGAGGCGCTCGCCCACGCCGCCCTCGAGGGGGGTGTCGGGTTCGCAGCCGGGTACCCGGGCACGCCCTCGTCCGAGGTGATCGACCTGCTCCGGGCCGAACGGCCCGCAGGAGTCCACGTCGAGTGGTCGACTAATGAGAAGGTCGCGTTCGAGAACGCGCTCGCGGCGTCGTGGTGCGGCGTCCGCGCCCTCTTCACGACCAAGCACGTCGGCCTGAACGTCGCGGCCGATCCGCTGATGACAAGCGCGTACACGGGTGTCACGGGGGGCTTCGTGGTCCTCTCGGCCGACGATCCGTACGCCCATTCGTCCCAGAACGAGCAGGACAGCCGGCTCTATGCGGCGATGGCCGGGCTGCCCTGCCTCGACCCGACCACGATCGAGGAGGCGCACGCACTCCTTCGCGACGCCTTCGCCCTCTCCGAGGAGTTCGGCCTGCCCGTGCTCTTCCGGCCGACGACCCGGATCTGCCACTCGAAGGCCGACATCGAGCTCGGTCCGATCGCGGTGGCTCCGCGGGAGCCGGCGTTCCGCCATGATCCACGGCAGTACGTGGTGATCCCCGCCCATACCCGGGTGCTCCACCGCCGGTTGAACGAGAAGCAGCCGCGAATCAGGGAGCGGCTCCTCGAGCTCGGGTATAACGAGGGCGCAATCCGCGGCCGACGCGCAGTGGTCGCGAGCGGGATCGCGGCGAGCTACGTCCGCGAGGTGCTCCCCGACGACGTCTCGCTCTTCACGGTCCGTGCCTATCCGCTTGACCCCGAGCAGCTCCGCTGCTTCTGCCTCGAGCACGAGGAGGTGCTTGTGGTCGAGGAGGGGGCGCCCGTGGTCGAGGAGCAGGTCCGGCAGGCGGCCGGCTGCGTCCGGGTCTACGGCAAGCGGACCGATCATGTGCCGTCGGAGGGGGAGCTCTCCCCCGCCGTGGTCCGCGCCGCGCTCGCGAAGGCCGGCTACCTCGACGTAGCTCCTGCCCCCCCCGTCCCCGAGGAGGGGTTGCCGCCCCGCCCGCCGATCCTCTGCGCCGGCTGCCCCCACCGCGCGGTTTTCTTCGCGATGCGGCGCGTCTTCAAGGACGCGGTCTTTCCGTCCGACATCGGCTGCTACACGCTCGGGCTCCAGCTCGGGGCCGTGGACACAACGATCTGCATGGGCGCCTCGATCACGGTCGGCTCGGGGATCGCCCAAACGGCCGGCGGCGACGTGGTCGCGACGATCGGGGACTCGACGTTCCTCCACACCGGCCTCCCCGGCCTGGTGAACGCCGTCTACAACGGCGCGAACATGGTCGTGGTGATCCTGGACAACCGGACCACGGCCATGACGGGACACCAGCCCAACCCGACGACCGGGATGACCGCAACCGGCGAGGTCTCGCCGAAGGTCTCGCTCGAGGCGCTCTGCCGGGCCTGCGGCGTGACCTGGGTCGAGACAGTGGATCCGTACGACATGACCGGGCTCGTCGCGACCCTCCGCGAGGCGAAAGGCCGGGCCGGAGTCCGCGTGATGATCGCGAAGAAGCCCTGCGTGATCAACGAGCGGCGAGCGAAGGTCGCGCGGCCCCGGTACATGGTCGACGTGTCGGCCTNNGTCGGCCTGCTCGGGCTGCAGGACCTGCCTCCGCTTCGGCTGCCCCGCGCTGGCTTTCGAGGGAGAGGCGGCCGCCATCACGGCGCTCTGTTCGGGCTGCGGGGTCTGCGCGGCCCTCTGCCCGCAGGGCGCGATCGGCAGGGAAGGCCGGCCCCCAGCCAAAGGAGGCACGGCATGAGCTACGATGTCATGATCGTCGGAGTCGGGGGCCAGGGAACGATCCTCGCCTCCAACATCCTCGGCGAGGCCTGCGTAACCGAGGGGCGGTCCGTCCGCGGGGCCGAGACCCACGGTATGGCTCAGCGCGGAGGTTCGGTCGAGTGCTCGGTCCGGATCGACGGTCGGTTCGGTCCCCTGATCGATCCGGGCTCGGCCGACCTATTGCTCTCGTTCGACCTGCTCGAAGCCCTCCGGTACCGGCACTTCCTAAAGCCGGTGGGCCGCGTGGTGACCAACACCGCGATCATCACGCCCACCCCGGTCTTCACGCAACAGCTTCCGATGCCGTCACCCGGGGAGTGCCTCGCGCGGCTCGCGCCGTTCCGACCTCTGGCCATCGACGCCGGTGCGCTCGGCAGCGAGGCCGGATCGGAACTGGCGCAGAACGTCGTGCTGATCGGGGCCGCCTCGCATCTGATCCCGCTCGCGCCCGAGTCGCTCCTCACCGCGATCGAACGATCGGTCCCGCCGAAGACGATCGAGCTGAACCGCCGGGCGTTCGAGCTCGGCCGGGCGGCAGGTGCATAGCTCCTCCTTTCTCCGGTGGTGCTGTGAATGCCGGAGGGCGTTCCCGCGCGTTTCCTGACCGTCCCCCGCGTGGAAGATCCGCCGAAGGGCCGATTCGACGGGTGCCGTGCTATCCTGGCGTCGCCGCCGCCATC
>DUGU01000099.1 GCA_013331215.1 Methanoregulaceae archaeon | reverse complement strand
CGTACAGGTCGATATACCGGTCCCGCAGGGCCTCGGCCTCCCGCCGAGTCCGCGCGAGCTCCTCGTTCTGCAGCTCCAGCTCGACCTGATGCACCTGCAGCTCGTGAACCAGCGCGAGGGCTTCGTCGTGCGAGAGCGGCCCGCCCGACCGGCCCGGTTGTTCTGCGACGGCTTCCTCGGCCTGCCGTCGGAGCCCGTCGGGGGGCGCCGCCTTCCCGGGTTCCCGGCCGTCCGAGTTCACGGTGTGTTCTCCCGCTCCGTGCCGGTCACGTCCTCGAAGGCGAGGAGGATGAGTTCCGTTCTCTCTCCCTCGGTGACAACCCGTCGGGCGTTGAGCAGCAGCACCCGCCGGCCGAGCTCCGGGAAGACGTGGTCGACCCGGTAATTGTCGAAGGCCGAGTTCTCCGGCAGGACCTTCTCCAGAAGCAGCCGGAGCTCCGGGATGTCCCACTCCCCGTTTCCGAGGGAGTAGAGCTCGCGCCCTTCGACCTCCCCCGCCGGCACCCGGAAGGATTCGTAGAACGTGCGGTTCGCCGAGACCACGCGCATCGCGCTGTCGAGGACGAGCAGGGGCTCCCGTATCGTCGCGACGATCGCCTCGGCGTAGGTGCGGGCGGCCGAGATCTCCCGTTCCAGATTCCGGAAGGCCGAGATGTCCATGAACGTGATCACCAGACCGTCGATCCGGTTCTCGAGGGTCCGGTAGGGGGTGATCCGCGCCGAGAACCGGCGCCCGCCCCTGACCGTCACCTCCGTCTCCGCCGGGGTCAGCGTCCGCAGTACCTCCCCGGCGTCGTTCGTCAGGTCGGGGTAGAAGAGGTCGGACGCGATGTCCGTGACGGGCCGGCCCGCGTCGCTCGGGATCAGGTTGACCAGTTTCGTCATCCCGGTCGTGTACCACCGCAGGTTGAGCCGGGCATCGAGGAAGACCGTCGCGATGCCGGTGTTGTTCAGCAGGTTCTTCATGTCGTCGTTCACGTGCGAGAGGTCGGCGACCCGGCTCTCGAGCTCGGTGTTGACGGTCTGGAGCTCCTCGTTGAGGGACTGCATCTCCTCTTTCGACGTGGTCAGCTCCTCGTTGGTCGACTGGAGCTCTTCGTTCGTGGACTGCAGTTCCTCGTTGGTCGACTTCAGCTCCTCCTGCGAGGACTGCATCTCCTCCCGCATGGTCTGGAGGTCCTCGTCGGCACGCCCGAGCCGCTCCTCCAGCTCCCGGACCTCATCGTGTCTTCCCGTGCGGCGGGCCCGCGTCGGCGGTTCGGCGGGTGCGGGCGTCTCTGCGAGGACGATCAACACGAGCCCCTTGAGCGGGGCGGGCTGTGCGAGCTTGCCGACCGTGACGTCCGCGTGTACGGTCCCGCCGTTGACCCCGATCCGGACCCCGCGGAGCGAGACCGACTCCTCCTGCCGGAGCGCCCGCCGGAACGCGACGCCCAGCCCGGCGCGCAGTCCGTCGCGGGCCATGGCGAAGACGTTCCAGTTGGCCTTTCCCGCCGCCGGCTCGAGGTACCGGCCCGTCCGCCCGTTGATGTAGAGGATGTCGCCGTTCTCGGTGGTCAGCACCGCCGCCGGGGCGTACTGCTGCAGGATCACCTGGTCGGCCAGGGCCTGAAGGTTGACCCCCGGTGTCAACGCCGGGCGCATGTCGGCCGGGCCGGGTCCGGGCGGGGAGAACGCCGTGGGGAACTCGAGCGTCGGTGCCGCGGGGGCCTCGGTCCGCCGGAAGATCCGGAGCTTGGAGTCGATCGGGCTGAAGAGGCTCGCGAACGACCCGACGGACTCGGCCGTGCCGAGGACCAGCACGCCCCCGGGCTTCAGGGCGTAGTGGAAGAGGGGGATCAGTTTTCGCTGGACCTCCGGCTCCAGGTAGATCAGCAGGTTCCGGCAGGAGAGGAGGTCGAGCTTCGTGAACGGCGGGTCCGCGATCACGTTTTGCGGGGCGAAGACCGTCATCTCCCGGATCTCTTTCGTGACCTGGTATCCCGTCTCGTCCCGGACGAAGAACCGGTCCAGGCGCTCCTCTGTGACATCGGCCGCGATGTTCTCGGGGAAATGTCCCGCCCGCGCCCGGTCGATGGCGTCACGGTCGAGATCGGTGGCGTAGATCTGCAGGGCGCATCGCTTCGGCGGCGACGCCTTCCCGAGGGCCTCGCGGAAGATGATCGCGAGGGAGTAGGCCTCCTCGCCGGTGGAACAGCCGGCCACCCAGGCCCGGAGCGTTGCGCCGTCAAGCGCGGCCGCGATGAGGCCGGGGATCACCGAGTCCCCGAGCGCCTCCCAGACGGCAGGGTCGCGGAAGAAGCTGGTCACGCCGATCAGGAGCTCCTTGAGGAGCAGGTCCAGCTCGGCGGGATTCTCCTGCAGAAACCGGACGTAGTCCGCGGTACGGTCGAGCTGGTGGATCGCCATGCGCCGCTCGATCCGCCGGTTCACGGTGGTCTTTTTGTACAGGGAGAAGTCGTGGCCCGTGCGGGCCCGGAGGAGGATCACGACCCGGTCGAAGTCGGCCCCCACCCCAGGCTCGCCGGCCGGTTCCGGCGCCGCAGCGAGGGGCAGGTGCCGGACGAACGCGAGGAGCCGCTCCGGCAGCTCGCCGGCCGGGGCGATAATGTCGGCCAGCCCGGTGCCGATGGCGCTCTGCGGCATGCCGTCGAACTTGGCCGAGGCCGGGTCCTGGACGAGCACGAGTCCGGCCTTCTCCTTGATCGCCCGGAGGCCGAGCGTGCCGTCGGAGCCCATGCCCGAGAGGACGACCCCGATGCTCCTCTCCTGCAGGTCGTCGGCCAGGGATCGGAAGAAGAAGTCGATCGGAAGGCG
>DUGU01000316.1 GCA_013331215.1 Methanoregulaceae archaeon | reverse complement strand
CCCAGGCTCGCCCAGTACGGCTCGTTCAGGACCACGAGCGTCTCGGGCACGCCCGTCGCGGCCAGCCGTTCCTCGACCGCGCGAGCCCGGAGCGCGAGCATCTTGCCGAGCAGGTCCGCATAGGCCTCGTCGTAGAGGATCGGCCGTTTGTCGGTGTCGACCACCTGCATCCCGAACGTGACCGGCCCCGTCACCTGGGCCTTGACCAGGACCGCGGAGGGGAGGTCGCGGGAGACGAGGTCGAGAAGACCGGCGTAGGTCTCGGCTGCTGGGCCGTACGCCGCGGCGTTCCCCTCGACGAAGTCGAGGTAGACAGCCTCCATCGCCTCCGCGTGGTCGGCCCCGAGATCGACAACGAGCCGGCCCTCGATCACCTCGAGGCCGGGCAGGGTGCGGGCGTCGTTCCAGACGATCTGCTCGAAGGGGCCGCGGTTCGGCAGGCCCGGGGCGTACGGCACCTCGGGGAACGCGGCGAGCACGTCGTCGACCGCGCGGGCCGGGTCCGTGTGCGGCAGGCCGCCGACACCGGTGGCGCTGCCGTCCGTGGGGGAGATGAAATGTGCCATGGATCAGGCCTCCGTGTGGCGGATCCCGTTCCCGTGCGCCTGGATGCGGCACCGGTCGAGCATGGCCGAGACCCCGGGAAAGAGAGCGAGATCCGTGTGCGGCAGGAATGAGGACGAGGTGTACTCCTCCATGAACGAGGGCTCGGCGTTCAGCTCGATGTAGGCGATGTTATCCGCGATCACGTCGAGGGTGCGCCGCTCGTCGCGGTTGATCAGCGCGATGTTCGCGCCGTTGACGGCGCCGTTGCCGATGTTCTTGATCCGGTCGAGCGGAACCTCCGGGATCAGGCCGATGGTGATCGCGTTCTGCTTGTTGATGTAGTTGCCGAAGCCGCCCGAGAAGTAGATCGTGCCGAGGTCGCGGTGCGTGATCCCGGCCACGTTCATCAGGACCGCGCAGGCCGCGAGGACCGAGGCCTTGGACATGATCAGGGACTTGATGTCGTTCTCGGTCACGACGAGGTCCTTGCCGATCCCGGTCTCGTCTGCGAACGCGACCACGTACTCGGGTGCGTATTCGCCCTTCCGGACGCGCGGGTGGTCGATGGTCGTGTCGATCAGCCCGTTCCGGTCGATCACGCAGGAGGTCAGAAGCTCGGCGAGAAGGTCGATCAGGCCCGAGCCGCAGATCCCCTTGGGCTTGATGTCGTTGATCGTCTTCCAGTGCGGCTTGAGGGTCGCGGGGTCGATGGTCACGCGCTCGATCGCCCCGGGGTTTGCACGCATGCCGAAGAGGACCTCCCCGCCTTCGAGCGCCGGGCCCGCGGCGCCCGCGCACGAGAACATCCACTCGTTGTTGCCGAGCACGACCTCGAAGTTGGTGCCGATATCGATCATCAGGGAGACCTCGTCGCTCGTGCCCATCCCGCAGGCGAGCACGTCCGCGACGATGTCGCCGCCGATGAAGTCCGAGACGGCCGGGAACGCGAATACGCCCGCGGTCGGCGCGACCGAGAGCCCGAGATTCGAGGCCGCCGTGTTGATCGATCGCCGGACGACCGGTACGTACGGCTCGGAGATGATATATGCCGGGTCGATCCCGAGCAGCATGTGGGTCATGACCGTGTTCCCCGCGACCATCGCCTCGTAGATATCGTTGCGGTCGATCT
Organism: Methanoregulaceae archaeon; assembly: GCA_013331215.1. Lineage (GTDB taxonomy): Archaea > Halobacteriota > Methanomicrobia > Methanomicrobiales > Methanospirillaceae > UBA288 > UBA288 sp11384u. The sequence goes on along the minus strand of DUGU01000316.1, from coordinate 5,252 downwards.
TCGCCTGGTTCGCCGCGTTCGTGATAGCGGTGTTGATCGACTCGGCCGCGAGGGTCTGGAGCTTCGCGAGGCCCGACTTCCGCCCGAAGTTGACGCGCGAGAGGATGTCCTCACCGCACGAGATCTGGCGGTTGTAGTTCGAGGCGATCCCGGCGACCTTCCCCGAGACCAGGTCCCAGATGTAGGCCACGACAGTAGTCGTGCCGAGGTCGATCGAGACCCCGTAGAGCCGGTCCGAGGTGTCGCCCGCCTCGACGTTCAGGAGCCAGTACTTTCCCGGCGGCTGGAGCCCGACCGTGGCGGTCACGTCCCATCCGGCCCCTCGCAGGATCTCGGGGATCCGGCGGAGCACCCCGAGCGGTGCGAAGATCTTCTCGGGCAGGGGGCCGTGCTGCCGGTGGATGGCGTCGAGTATCCGGTTGAGATCGGGAGATGGGTCCTCGAGGGTCGGCGCCGAAAGCGTGACGTGGTACTTCAGCACCGACGGCCGGAACGCGGTCGTGAGGTCGAGCCCCTCGATCAGGATCTTCTGCTCCTGGATCAGGGAACCCTCGGGCACGGTCACGTCGATGTCCGAGACGATCGCGGTCGTGCAGGCGAGGCAGGCCCCGCGCCCGAGCTCGGCCGGCGTGAAGAACCGGCCGTACTTCTGCCGGTCGAACTCGGCCCTGCCGGCCTTGACGTAGACCAGGCACTTGCCGCACTTGCCCACGCCGCCGCAGACCACGTTCATCTGGAGGCCGGCTTTCCGGGCCGCGTCCAGGATGGTCGTCCCCGTCGGCACCTCGACCTTGCGGTAACTCGGGAGGAACGTAACGACCGGCATCTATCCCTTCCACTCCGTCTCGAGGAACGCGCCGATGTCGGCCGCGTCGCGGGGCCCGACCATCACCGTCCACTTCGTTGCATCCTCGATCGCGCCCGAGAGCGGGGACGCGTACCCCGGGATGATCAGTTTCCGGTGCGCGACCACGTCCCCGACCTCGAACTTTCTGATCGCGTCCGCGACCACGGTCTCGGAGAGTTTGCCGGCCGCCACGGCGGTCAGCACGGACTGCCCCTCGGTGTCGACGATCAGCATGTAGCAGGGGATCCGCGTCGACTCGAGGTAGCCCTGGAGCGTGAAGAAGGTCAGAGAGAAGTTCACGGTCATCAGCACCGGGGACTCGGGGCCGGGGTTCCCGATCCGGTAGAGGCCCGGCGTCATCTGGATCGGTTTCTGCGGGTCGGTGTAGATGTTCTGCCGGAGGGTCAGGGCCGCGATCGTCTGGGGGCGCGAGAGGGGGCCGGCCACGAGGACCGAGCCGAACTTCAGGATACCGAGGGCGAGCGCGTCCGGCGCGAGCGCGCCGGCCCTGGAGCAGTCGTAGTAGACCGGGTAACCGAGCTCAGGCACGGCCCGCGCGATCGCGAGCTGGCGGACGGCCGAGGAGCGCTCGACGAACTCGGCCGGGGTCGGGGCGTCGAGGTCGAGCACGAGGTCCGGGACGCCGAGCGCGATGCAGCGCTGGACGAGCGCGACGAGCGGCTCGAAGTCCGGGGCGCGGACCACGAGCGGAGCGCCGTGTTTCTTCGCGAGGGCGCAGACGGCCTCGGCGTTCGCCTCGGTGGCCCCGTCGAGGAGCGGGCGGAAGGTCCCGCAGTGGGCAAGGCCGGCCTCGAGCGCGGCCGGGTCGTCGGCGATCAGGACCTCGGGGAGATCGGCGTTCGCCTCGACGACCGCGACGGCGCGGCCGAACGCGGCGGGGTCGCCCGAGTCGTTCGCGATCGCGACCCCGTTCAGCAGGAGGTCCTGGCCGACACGGGTCAGTTTGAAGTCGCCGACCTCGTGGACCACGCCCGTGATCGTGGCCTCGTCCCAGAGGTCCGAGATTCGGAAGAGGATGGCCGGCTGGTGGTAGAAGGTCTTCTCGTGCCGGTAGAAGACGAACTCGTCGCCGACCCGGAACGAGCGCTCGCCGACCCCGACCTTCACGAGCCGGATCGGCGGACGGGTCGAGGCCCCGAGCACGGACTTCGCCGTCTCGTCGAGGTACGGGCAGAGTTCGATGTCGGCCTTGCCCGACGCGAGCTTCATGGCGAACGTGAGGCAGGTCGGGACGCCGCACTCCTTGCAGTTCTTCTTCGGCAGGAGTTTGTAGATGTCGAGGGCCTTGAGCGCCATCAGGCCGACCCCCAGGTCGCGGTGAGCGCGGCCTTCAGGGGCGCGACCGAGTCGGGGTGGCGGACGCAGACGATCGCGGCTCCCGCGACGGCTGCGGCCAGCCCGGTCGTGACCTCCCATGCGACCGCGGTCCGGTGAGCCTCGCCGGGCGGGGCGTCGCGGACCTCCTTGATCGTGAGCGAGTCAACGGCCGACGAGATCATGGGCATGGCGAGGTCCGCATCGCCCTTGAGGGCCGCGTACCGGATCCGCTCCATGGCCGAGTAGCTGTACTCGAACCCATACCCGAGCGCACCCGTATACGGATCGATCACGATCTGCTCGTGGGGCACGCCGATCTCCCGGAGGAGGATGTTGAGCTGTTTGGCGAGGTTTACGTCGATCGGGGACTGCGCAATCACCGCATGATGGTACGCGAGGGCGGCGGCCGCGACCGAGCGGTACCGGGCGGCCTCGGCCGTCCCGAGCAGGAGTCGTTCGCCTTCGCCGGCCTCGCCGATGCGGCGGAAGGCCTCGGACTCGATGGAGGGCTCGTTCGGCCCCTCGACGATCAGCGGAAGATCGGTCGCTCCGAGTGCCGTCCGGACGGCCGTCCCGATGGCGTCGAAGTCGTCGAAGCCGCGCCGCTTGGTCGAGGTCAGGTAGAGCCGGACGAGATCGGCACCGAGCTCGGCCCCGGCCGCTCTCGCCCACGACGCCAGGTCGGCCGTCGTCGCGCCGAGTCGCTCGAGCACGAGCGGGGACCAGTACGCGGGGTCGTCGCAGAGCTCGTACGCGACGAGCGGACGCGTCAGCCCACCGTTCGGCTCGATGAACGGGAGGCCCCCGTTGCCGCCGATCCGGTACGAGATCGTGCGGGTCCCGCCTTCTGCCTTCGTCGAGCCGATCTGGACCAATCCGATCGTGCCGCTCCAGTCCGCGGGTGGTGCGTACGCCATGAGGTCTCCTAGAAGAGCTCCTTCATGGCGAGCGCGGGGTGGCCGACCGACTCGAGGTATGCCATCAGCTCCTCGATCGTGCTCGCCTCGTGTTCGGTCGCGATCTTGTCGAAGAGGTCGGCGAGACTCCGCTCGGCGAGCTTCGCCTTCAGACGCGGGGCGAGCTCCTCCTTTAGGGCCGCCGGAAGCCAGACCAACCGCTCGATCCCGCCTTCGGCCTGGAGGAAGCGGTCCGAGAGGATGTAACCTTTCGAGATCCCGGCGAAGCCCGGGGTCTGCGCGCCGCCACCGATGGTGCCGGCGAGGGTCGAGAAGGTCATGCCGGAGGGGGTCTCGCCCTTGTACTCTCGGTTCACGACCATGATCCCGTTCACCTCGGGGAGCACGAGTGCGATCGCCTCGAAGCATCCGCAGCAGGTCATGGGGTACTCGACCACCGAATAGAGCCTGCACCTGTCGATCGCACCGTGCGAGGCCTTCTTGATGAACCGGTTCACACCCTCGAACTCACCGCCGCTCCGGTCTATCAGCCCCTCCTTTTTGACCGGCTGGTTCGCGCCGGCCGGCGAGATCTCGTGGGCGATCCGGCCGTCGAGCCAGGAGATCGCGCCGCAGAGCGCGGGCCGCTCGGGCGTGATGACGCAGACGTGGTCGGGGGCGAAGGTCTGGCAGAGCGTGCAGGAGTAGAAGACGTCCACGTCCTCGTCGCGCATCCCGCGGATCCGGGCGTCGCGCTCCTCGTAGACCGCGTCGGCCTCCTTCTTCAGCCGCTCGACCTCCGCCTGGTCCGTGACGAGCGTCACCTGAACCGCGTCGAGGAGGTCGGGGAAGTCCATCCTGAACTTCGCGGCGAGGAGCTTGCCGAGGTGCTCGATCCGGAGGCCGTTCTTGACGGCCTCCTTCGAGACCCGAACCCAGATCAGGTCCCGCTGGGCCGTATGCCAGGAGCCCTCGCCGTAGTTGACGAAGTTGTGGATCCGCCGCTCGAGCACGGGCTCGTAGTCCTTCCGGAAGTTCTTGCCGGCCACGTCCACCAGGATCGCGAGCGGGACGGCCGAGCCCTCCTTGAGATCCTCAATCTCCGGGCCGATCACGGTCACCTTCCCGTCCACGACCTCGGACAGGTCCCTCATCCGCAGGAGTTCGAACGCGGGCGACCGGCCTCCGCCGAACTCGACGTACATCTCCTCCTTGCGGATCGACTTGCCCTCGAACGCGGGCGAGCAGCCCATCGGGATCGGGATCGCCGTGACCGTGACCCGGATGCCGAGCAGGTCCATGCCGGCCTGGACCGCGTCCTTCCCCTCGGTCGCGGTCCAGTCGCCACCCCCGTACCCGCCCGTCTGCAGGATCGGGATCCCGAGCATGCGGAGCGCGTCGACGCAGGCCACCTCCTCGTCCGAGAGGCCCGGAAACGCGATCACCATCGCCCGCGCCCGTCGCTCGGCCGCGTACGCGAGCAGGCGCGCCGCATCGCCGGGCGCGACCCCGCCGAACATCATCGCGACCCGGGCCAGGATGTCGGCGAAGTGGACGCCGTGCGACGGCGTCGATCCGAGCGGGACCAGCCGGTACTCGAGCCCGACCCGGACGCGCGCCTCCTGAAGCACGGGCACGACCGGACCCGCGAGGAAGGTCAGCATGTACTTCTCCTGGAGTTCGCGGCAGAGCGCGGCGGCCACGTCGGCGTGGTCGGGCTTCCCGACGATCAGGCAGAGCCCGAGGATCGAGCCGTCCACGAGCGAGTACCCGAGTTTCCGGATCTCGGCGTCGGGGATGAAGCCCGTGTATGGCGGCCCCTCGGGGCCGTTCACGGCCGCCCGGTGAGCCCGGACGCACTCCCAGGCGACGAGCGGGTTCTCGCCCGAGGCGGCGTGCGCGGCCCGGGCCGAGTCCGCGTCGGTCACCGGGGTGCCGGTCACCGCGAACGAGATCGGCAGGTGATAGGCGGTCTCCTCGTACGCGAGGGGGCCGTCGAGCGAGGCCATCGCCGTTGCGAGCGCGGTCCCGCCCGCCTCGACGGCCCGTGGAATATCGATCATCGCGAGATTCTCCCGAGTACCTCTCTTGGGTATCCGTCTATATCATGCCATCGAACCCGGCGCCAGGCCATTGCGACGGCTCCTCGATGCATCGGATTTATGGGACGC